>PPEA01000042.1 GCA_002967005.1 Mycobacterium talmoniae | reverse complement strand
GGCCGGCCGCCGGGCGCCAGCACCCGCCCCATCTCCGCCGAGCGGCCGGCCGCCGGTCCGGGATCAGCTGCACCGCCGCGATCGAGACCACCGCGTCGACCGTCGCATCGCGCAGCGGAAGCTGTTGCGCGTCGGCCCGCAGAAAGCCGGTCTGCGGGCCGGATTCGGCGCGGACCGCGCGCGCCAGCATCGGCTCGGAGATGTCGAGCCCCAGCGCCAGCCCGCTGGGGCCCACCGCCCGCGCCAACGCCGTCGTGACCGGGCCGGGACCGCAGCCGACATCCAATGCGATCGCGCCGGGCTGCAGATCCAACCATTCGGTGGGGTGCTGCCAGGCGGAGATCAGCCGGCGCGACACCGCCTGGGCGTTGTCGTAGAGCATCGATCCGACCGGTGAGGCCCACAGCGCCTGGATCGCGCCGGTGTTCTTCGGCACCGCGGCATCCTCCGCGGCTTCGCCGCCCAGCAGATCGAGATAGCCCTTGCTGACGTCGGGTTGCGACGGCGGATCGCTGAGCAACTCCAGCGCCCGGTGCAGCGCCGGCGGCAACGTGCGGTCCAAGTCGGTCATGCGTTGGCAGCCTACGCCCGCCGCCGCCGCGGGTCACCGGGTGAAGTACGCCCGCACCGCCGCCACGAACGTGTCGACGTCGTCGGCGCTGACATCCAGGTGTGTGACGAACCGGGACGCGGACAGCAGCTGGGTGAGGACGCCGCGTTCGGTGAGCCACGCCTGCAGCCCCGCGCACTCCTGCGGCGGGAATTGCGCGAACACCATGTTGGTGGCCTGCGAGACCACGCGCACCTCGTCGATCCGGGCCAACCCGTCGGCCAGGCGTGCGGCGTTGGCGTGATCGTCGGCGAGCCGGGCGACATTGTGGTCGACGCATACAGGCACGCGGCGGCCAGCACCCCGGATTGGCGCATCCCCCCGCCGAGCACCTTGCGCCAGCGGTGGGCCACCTCGATCAGCGCGGTGCTGCCGACCAGCACCGAACCGACCGGCGCGCCCAGGCCCTTGGAAAAGCAGATCGACACCGTGTCAAAGCCTTCGGTCAGCGCCGCCAGCGGCTGATTCGAGGCGACCGCCGCATTGACGCCCGCGCGCCGTCGAGGTGCGTGCTGAGGCCGCGGTCGTGGGCGAACCCGGTGGCCTCGGCGACGTAGGCCGGCGGCAGCACCTTGCCGCCGATGGTGTTTTCCAGCGCCAACAGGCGGGTGCGGGCGAAGTGATCATCGAGCGGTTTGATCGCGGCTGCGACGCGTTCGAGCGGAATCGTGCCGTCCTCGGCGTTCTCCAGCGGCTGCGGCTGGATGCTGCCGAGCACCGCGGCGCCGCCGCCTTCGAATTTGTAGGTGTGCGCGGCCTGGCCGACCAGGTATTCGTCGCCGCGCCCGCAATGGGCCATCAGCGCGGCAAGGTTGCTTTGGGTGCCGCTGGGAAAGAACAGCCCGGCTTCCTTGCCCGCCTCCTCGGCCAGTCGGGACTGCAGCCGCAGCACGGTCGGGTCATCGCCCCAGACGTCGTCGCCGGTCTCGGCGCGCGTCATGGCCGTGAGCATGGCCGGGCTCGGCCGGGTGACGGTATCGCTGCGCAGGTCAATCATGCGATGCCATCCTCGCGGTCGTACGCGGCCAAGGCCAGTGTTGTCGGGCGTGGGATTCATCATGCGGCCGAAGGTGTTGGCTATGCACGGCCGACGGCGTCCGCGAAACCGGCCCCCGCGGGCGGCGGTTCTGATAGACGAAGAAACGCAGCCCCGCGACGGAAGGAGAGCGGAGATGCGCTACACCCGCAACGACACGATCGCGGCCCGCGTCAGCGATGTGTGGGCGGTGCTCACCGATATCGAGCGCTGGCCGGACTGGACGGCATCGATGGAGGAAATCACCCGGCTGGACTCCGGACCGCTGCGCGTCGGCAGCACGGCGCGGGTCCGGCAACCCACCGGCAAGCCGATGATCTGGACGATCACCGAACTGGCCAGCGAGCGGTCCTTCACCTGGACGGCGTCGTCGCCGGGGATCCGTCTCACCGGCTACCACGAGCTGATGCCCACTCAAGATGGTGTCAACGCGGTGCTGACCTTCGCGTTGACCGGCCCGCTGGCCTGGCTCGGGGCGTTGCTTGCCGGGCGCCGGGTGCGGCGTTATGTCGACATGGAGGCCGACGGGCTCAAGCGCCGGGCCGAGCAGCGCGCCACAAGGTGACGCCGGTCCTACGTACGCTGAACCGGTGAGCCGCGCAGCCGCTGATCTGCCCGACGCGGGCACCGGCGTGGCGGGGCCGCGTCGGCGGGGCCGGCCGCGACAGCTCAGCCGTGAGCTGATCGCCGCTGCCGCACGGGATATCGCCCCGGAGGCGTTGACGATGCAGGCCGTGGCCGACGCGCTGGGCGTCGACCCCAAAGCGCTGAACTACCACGTCGGAGACCGCGACGGCCTGTTGGAACTCGTGGCGCTTGACGTCTTCGAAACCGAACTGGCCCGCATCGAACTGGCCCGCGGCGGCGACTGGCGCGACGCGTTGCGCTGCTATGCCCGCGCCCAGCGCGACGCCACCCTCAAACTCGGCGTGCTGGCGCTGTCGGTGCGCTTTCCCGGTTCGCGCGGGCTGGGGGCGTTGACCCGGGTGGAAAGCGTGCTGCAGACCTTGATTGATGCGGGATTTGGTCCCGACGAGGCCGGTCGGGTGTTGACGTTCGTCACCGAGACCGCGTTTTCGGCCGGGTTGGCCGCCGTCCATGCCGCGCAGAACCGGGTTCACCCCGATGTGCCCGAGGTGATCAACGCGTTGAACAGCGCTGACGCGCAAGACTTTCCGGCGCTGCGTCGTGTGGTCGCCGCCCGGGAACAGGCCGGGGACGATCCCGACCAGCTCGACTACAACCTCACGGTGATCATCGCCGGCCTGGAGCGCCAACTCGGGACGCGGCCACGGCGTCCCTGAGATTTTTCCCGAAGCGGAAAAATTTTGGACAAAAGCCTTCCCTGCCGGGGTGGCCCCGTGTAGACAGGGAGCGGCACGCAGGACGCAGCAAGTGAACGAGGCACACATGACAGCAGGCAACGGCGCCGCATACCGAGTCGTTCAATGGACGACCGGCAACGTCGGCAAAAGCTCGGTGCAAGCACTGGCCACGCATCCGGATTTCGACCTAATCGGCTGCTACGCCTGGTCGCCGGATAAAGCCGGCCGTGACGTCGGTGAACTCTGCGGCATCGCGCCGATCGGGGTGGCCGCGACCAATGACGTGGACGCGCTGCTGGCGCTGAAGCCGGACTGCGTCGTCTACAACCCGATGTGGATCGACGTCGACGAACTGGTCCGCATCCTGTCCGCCGGGATCAACGTGGTGGCCTCCGCGTCGTTCATCACCGGCCACAACCTGGGCGCCGATCGGGAACGACTTGAGCAGGCCTGCCAGCGGGGCGGATCAACGATCTTCGGCTCCGGCGTCAGCCCCGGCTTCGCGGAACTGTTGGCGATCGTGGCCGCGACCGCGTGCGATCGGATCGACAAGGTCACCATCTCCGAATCCGCGGACACCACCTTCTATGACTCGCCGGACACCGAACGGCCGGTGGGGTTCGGCACCCCGATCGATGACCCCGAGCTGCAGCCGATGGCCGCGAAGGGCACCGCGATCTTCGCCGAGGGCGTGCGGCTGATCGCCGACGCCATCGGGGTTGAGCTCGACGAAATCCGTTGCGACGCGCAGTATGCGCAGACCACCGAGGACCTGGACCTGGGCTCTTGGACGATCAACGCCGGCTGTGTGGCCGGCGTGTTCGCCAGCTGGCAAGGCATCCGCGACGGCAAGACGGTCGTCGACCTCAACGTGCGTTGGCGCAAGGGCCAGACCCTCGACCCGGATTGGCAGCTTGACGGGGACGGCTGGGCGATCACCATTGACGGACGCCCGACGGTGAACATGAAAGTCGGCTTCCTACCGCCGCCGGACTTTCACGGCGAAACGATCGCCGACTTCATGGTGCTCGGCCACATCATGACCGCCATGCCGCCGATCAACGCCATCCCGGCCGTGGTGGCCGCCGCCCCCGGCATCGCCACCTATAACGACCTGCCGCTGAATTTGCCGCGCGGCGGGACGCCCCGCAAATACGAACACGCCAGCGCATGACCTGCCGTAACAACCACATTCACCCCGGAAAACGGACCACCGTGAGGTGCGGCGCTGGTTCACAAAACGGTATCGGCGCTCACATTGGGGTTGGCAACCGCGCGATCATTGCGCAATATAGAGACATGCTAAGCATACGGAAACTTGTGGGAACAGTGTTCGTAGCGGGAGCTGCGGCGGCGGTCGCCGTCGCACCAACGGCCGTGATGCTCGCCGACGCCCCGGCGGCCACGACGGATCACGTTGTCGCCGAGCCGAGCGGCAGCGGCGGCCCGGACGGCAACGGTGGCGGTAACGGCTGCGGCAGCGGCGCCGGCTGGCAGGGCTGCGGCGG
>PPEA01000419.1 GCA_002967005.1 Mycobacterium talmoniae | reverse complement strand
CACTCGGCGGCTCGCCCGCATCACCACGACCACGGCCACGGAGCGCCCGCGCCGATCATCCTGGGGCCGCGCCCGAGTCGAATGGCCGTCCGGCCGCGTGCGTGAGGGCTGGCTGCGCACCGGCGAGGGCATGGCGTTCACGGTCGGCGCCGTCACCGAGGTGGCCCAGCTCCTGGCCAAGGGAGAGGGGCGCCCCGGCGCGTTCACCCCGGCCAGGCTCTTCGGCCCCGAGGTGGCGCTGGCCGCCGGCGCCGAGTTCGTGGTCCCGGCCTGAGCCAGGGCCGGGCACGGTCGGGTCTTGTGACAACCGGGCGTTTAGCGGCGCCGGGGGGCGGCTCACCGAACCGGCCCGCGGTCGCGGGAACGCCGGACATCGGGGAACATGGGGCGCCATGGCCCCGCCGCATCAGCCCGACCCGTCCGCGGGCGATCACACCGACCCCGCGCCGGTGGCCGACGACCAGCCGCGGATCATCCGGCTGCGGATCGTGCCCTGGGATGTGATCTGCACCGTCGCGCTGTTGGCGTTGCTGGTCGTGGTGGCCACCACCACCGACTGGTGGCCGCGGCTGTTCGGCTTCCTCGATGACGTGTGCGCCGAGGACGACTGCCCGCCGGCGCGTTCGGCATCAACTACTACGTCTACCCGGTGGTGTGGGGCGGCCTGGGCGCGGCGGTCGCCGCGGCGATCCTCGGCCCGTTCGTGTCGCTGCTGAAGGGCTGGTACATGTGCTTTTGGATGGCGATCGCGCTGGCCATGGTGCTGCTGAGCTCACTTGTCGGTTCGCTGCTGAGCGCGGTGCAGTGACGCTCGAGGCCGCCGGCACCGAACGTGCATTCAGCGCGATAATCCGGCCGAATTTTTGAACTGAGTGCACGCTCGGCGGCGAAAGGGCGCCACGCTTCAGCCGTGGCCGATCCGCAGCAGGTCGGCGACGCTGGCCAGTTTGATCCGGGGCCGGCCGTGCGGCTCGCCGGTCGAGCGCTCGTAGGGTCGGATCAGCTCCCAGTGCTCGTCGGTGACCAGCTTCGGCTGCCGGGACAGCAGCCACGACCGCAACTCGTCGCCGTGCTCGGGGCCGCGCTCGGCGGGCTGCGCGGCCGCGAGGTCGGCGGCCAGGGTGTCCACGGTGTGCTGGGAGTCGCTCTTGTTGCTGCCGATCACCCCGGTCGGGCCGCGTTTGATCCAGCCGACCACGTACTGGTTGCGGGTGCCGTCGATCCGCCCGTCGGTGTGCGGAATGGTGCCGGTGCGCTCGTCGAACGGCAGCCCCGCGGTGGGCACCCCCCGGTAGCCGACCGCTCGCACCACCAGATGCGCCGGCACCACCTCCCGGGCGCCGGTGTCCTTGGCGACCACCCGACCGCTCTCGTCGGTGACCAGCTCGTTGCGGCCCAGCACCACCTGCTGGACCCGCTCGTCGCCGCGGATCTCGATCGGCGATGTCTGGAACCGGAACACGATGCGCCGGTGACCCGGGCGCGGCTCGCGCCCGGCGTAGCCGCGCAGCACCTTGAGGTTCTGCTTGGGCGTTTTCCCGGCCGTCTCGGCGTCCTCGTCGGTGATGTCGGCGAGATCGACGGGGTCGACGATCACGTCGACGTCCTGCAAACCCTTCAGGTCGCCCAATTCCCGCAACTCCAGGGTGGTGAAGGTCGCCTGCAGCGGACCGCGGCGACGATGATCAGCACCTCCTCGACACCGCGCGGGTCCAGCACCTCCAGCGCGTGATCGGCGATGTCGGTGCTGCGCAGCTCGTCGGGGTCGCTGATCAAAATGCGGGCCACGTCCAGCGCGACGTTGCCGTTGCCGACCACGATCGCCCGGCCGCGGGACAGGTCCGGCGCCATCGTCTGGTAGTGCGGGTGGGCGTTGTACCAGCCGACCAGCTCCACCGCGGCGACGCTGCCGGGCAGGTCCTCGCCGGGGATGCGCAGCGGTTTGTCGGACTGGGCGCCCACCGCGTAGATCACCGCGTCGTAGCGCTCGGCCAGCTCCGCGGGGTGCACATGCTCACCGACCACGATATTGCCGAAGAACCGGAACCGCGGGTCGCGCGCGGTCTTTTCGAACTGGGCGCTGATCGACTTGATCTTCGGGTGGTCGGGGGCGACCCCGGAACGCACCAGACCCCATGGGGTGGGCAGCATCTCCAGCATGTCGACGTGCACGTCGATCCCGTCGAGCTTGAGCAGCGAGGCCGCCGCAAAATACCCCGACGGGCCGGAGCCGATGATCGCCACATGGTAGGGGCGCATACTCGAACCTTCTTTCGTGCCCGGGTGCGCGCAAGGGGCTGTTACGTCGTCATCGCACGGGCATCGTGGGTCGCCCCCGATGCTAAACGCACCCACCCGGCCGCCGCCGGTAACCTGAATAAACGTGGAACCTGATCGTCAAGCCGACATCGCCGCCCTCGACACCACCTTGACCACGGTGGAGCGGGTGCTCGACGTCGACGGTCTGCGCGGTCGCATCGAGAAACTCGAACACGAGGCGTCCGACCCGAACCTGTGGGACGACCAGGCCAACGCGCAGCGGGTGACCAGCGAGTTGTCCCACGCCCAGGGTGAGCTGCGCCGCGTCGAGGACCTGCGCCGCCGCCTCGACGACCTGCCGGTGCTCTACGAACTCGCCACCGAAGACGGCGGCGCGGACGAGCTCGCCGACGCCGACGCCGAACTCAAGGCACTGCGCGCCGACATCGAGGCCATGGAGGTCCGCACGCTGCTGTCCGGGGAATACGACGAGCGCGAGGCGCTGGTCACCATCCGGTCCGGGGCCGGCGGGGTGGACGCCGCCGACTGGGCCGAGATGCTGATGCGGATGTACATCCGGTGGGCCGAGCAGCACAAGTATCCCGTCGAGGTGTTCGACACCTCCTACGCGGAAGAGGCCGGGATCAAAAGCGCGACGTTCGCCGTGCACGCCCCGTTCGGGTACGGCACCCTGTCCGTCGAGCAGGGCACCCACCGGCTGGTGCGGATCAGCCCGTTCGACAACCAGAGCCGCCGTCAGACCTCGTTCGCCGAGGTCGAGGTGCTGCCGGTGGTGGAGACCACCGACCACATCGACATCCCGGAGGGCGACGTCCGCGTCGACGTCTACCGCTCCAGCGGGCCCGGCGGCCAGTCGGTCAACACCACCGACTCGGCGGTGCGGCTGACCCACATTCCCACCGGCATCGTCGTCACCTGCCAAAACGAGAAGTCCCAGCTGCAGAACAAGGTCGCCGCCATGCGGGTGCTGCAGGCAAAGCTGCTGGAACGCAAGCGGTTAGAGGAACGCGCCGAGCTCGACGCGCTCAAGGGCGACGGCGGCAGCTCGTGGGGCAACCAGATGCGCTCCTACGTGTTGCACCCGTACCAGATGGTCAAGGACCTGCGCACCGAGTACGAGGTCGGCAACCCGGCGGCCGTGCTGGACGGCGACATCGACGGCTTCCTGGAAGCCGGGATCCGGTGGCGCAACAGGCGCGATGACGACTGACACCAGCGTTCTTGCCCTCTCGCTGGCGCAGCGCTGGCACGACTTCTGGCGCGGTGACATCGGCGAATGGATCATCGCCAAGGGCTTACGGATCGTCCTGCTGCTGATCGGGGCGGTGCTGGTCGCCCGGTTCATCACCTGGTCGGCGCAGAAGATCACCCGGCGCCTCGAAGAGGGGTTCCAGACCGGGGACGCCCTGGTGCGTTCGGAGGCCTCCAAGCATCGCCAAGCGGTCGCGTCGGTGATTTCCTGGGTCGCACTGGTGCTGCTCGGCGTCATGGTCGCCGTCCAGATCACCGACATCGTCAACATCTCGGTGGGGTCGTTGGTGGGGCCGGCCGCGGTGCTGGGCGGCGCGTTGGGCTTCGGCGCCCAAAAACTGGTTCAAGACCTGCTCGCCGGGTTCTTCATCATCACCGAGAAGCAGTACGGCTTCGGCGATCTGGTGCAGCTGAGCATGGTGGGCGCACCGACCGAGGCGCTCGGGACGGTCGAAGAGGTCACGCTGCGGGTGACCAAGCTGCGCACCCCCGACGGCGAGGTGTACAGCATCCCCAACGGCAACATCGTCCGCTCGCTGAACCTGTCCAAGGATTGGGCGCGCGCGGTCGTCGACATCCCGGTCCCGACCACCGCGGACCTCAGCCAGGTCAACGACGTGCTGCATCAGGTCTGCGAGCACGCGAGGGACGAGGACGCGCTGCGGGACCTGCTGCTGGACAAGCCGGCCCTGATGGGTGTGGAAAGCATCGAGGTCGACACGGTCAACCTGCGGATGGTGGCCCGCACGCTGCCCGGCAAACAATTCGAGGTCGGGCGGCGGCTGCGCGTGCAAGTGGTCCGGGCGCTGGCCCGGGTCGCGTGGTGACCGCCGGCGGGGTGACCCCCACCGTGGAGGCGATCGCCCATCCGGCCACGGCCGCCGCCGACAAAACGCAGGGGCCGGGGTAAACGTGGTGAAGGTCACGTTGCCGAAGCTGAAGAAGAACGCCGACGGGGAACGCGGCTGGCCGGCCTACCTGTTCGGCGGCCACGTGCGCACCTCCACCGTGGTGCTGATCGTCGCGTTTTTCCTGGTGTGGTGGGTGTACGACGCGTATCAGCCGCCGCCGAAACCCGTCCCGGCGCCGCAGGTGGTGCCGCCGGGTTTCGTGCCGGACCCCAACTACACGTGGGTGCCGCGCAGCCGGTTGCAGCAGCCGCCGGCGACGGTCACCGAGACGGTGCGACCGCCGACGGTGACCGAAACCGTGACGCCGACCACCACGCGCCGC
>PPEA01000418.1 GCA_002967005.1 Mycobacterium talmoniae | reverse complement strand
CGTTCTGTCCGCCGTTTTGCCCGCCGTCCCCCTCGGAACCGGCGCCGCCGGGCGAGTCGCCCAGTCCGGCTCCCGGGCAATCGCCGACGCCTGCCCCGCCGACGGTCACCACCACGCCACCCCCGAGGTAGCCTGACCAGCTTCGAGGAAACACACAGCTACACTGCGTGCCGTGATGATCACCCTCGACCATGTCAGTAAGCAGTACAAGTCGTCGGCGCGTCCAGCGCTGGACAACGTCAACGTCAAAATCGACAAGGGTGAGTTCGTCTTCCTCATCGGGCCGTCCGGCTCGGGCAAGTCGACCTTCATGCGACTGCTGTTGGGTGCCGAAACCCCCACCAGCGGCGACGTGCGGGTCTCGAAGTTCCACGTCAACAAGCTGTCCGGCCGCCACATCCCGCGGCTGCGGCAGGTGATCGGCTGCGTGTTCCAGGATTTCCGGCTGCTGCAGCAGAAAACGGTGTTCGCCAACGTCGCCTTCGCGCTCGAGGTGATCGGCAAAAAACCCGAGATGATCAACCGGGTGGTGCCCGACGTGCTGGAGATGGTCGGGCTGTCGGGCAAAGCCAACCGGATGCCCGCCGAACTGTCCGGCGGGGAACAGCAGCGGGTCGCGATCGCGCGGGCCTTCGTCAACCGGCCGCTGGTGCTGTTGGCCGATGAGCCCACCGGAAACTTGGACCCGGAGACCAGCAAGGACATCATGGACCTGCTGGAACGCATCAACCGGACCGGGACCACCGTGCTGATGGCCACCCATGACCACCACATCGTCGACGCGATGCGACAACGGGTGGTGGAACTGTCGTTGGGCAGGCTGGTGCGAGATGAGCAGCGCGGCGTCTACGGAATGGATCGGTAAGTGCGTTTCAGCTTCCTGCTCAACGAAGTCATCACCGGTCTTCGTCGCAATGTCACCATGACGATCGCGATGATCCTGACCACCGCCATCTCGATCGGCCTGTTCGGCGGCGGGCTGCTGGTGATCCGGCTGGCCGACAACTCCCGCGCCATCTACCTGGACCGGGTTGAGTCGCAGGTGTTCTTACAGGCCGACGTCTCGGCCAACGACCCGACCTGCGACGCCGACCCGTGTAAGGCGCTGCGCGAAAAGATCGAGTCGCGGGCCGACGTGAAATCGGTGCGCTACCTCAACAGCGAAGACGCCTACCAGGACGCGATCCGCAAGTTCCCGCAGTTCAAAGACGTGGCCAGCAAGGACACCTTCCCGTCGTCGTTCATCGTCAAGCTGGAACACCCCGAGCAGCATCAAGAGTTCGACGCCGCCATGCAGGGTCAGCCCGGGGTGGACCGGGTGCTCAACCAAAAGGAGCTGATCGACCGGTTGTTCGCGGTGCTGGACGGCTTGAGCAGCGCCGCGTTCGCGGTGGCGCTGGTGCAGGCGATCGGTGCGATCCTGTTGATCGCCAACATGGTTCAGGTCGCGGCCTACACCCGGCGCACCGAGGTCGGCATCATGCGGCTGGTCGGCGCCACCCGCTGGTACACCCAGCTGCCGTTCCTGGTCGAGGCGATGGTGGCGGCCACCGCCGGTGTCATCATCGCGATCTTCGGGCTGGTGTTGGTGCGGGCGTTGTTCCTCGACAAGGCGTTGAGCCAGTTCTACAAGGCCAATTTGCTCGCCCCGATTGGATACCTTGACATCCTCTACATTTCACCCTGGCTGCTGCTGGTCGGGGCGGCGATGGCCGGGGTGACCGCGTATGTGACGCTGCGTCTCTACGTACGGCGGTAGCCAAATGGCCAAAAAGTCCAGCGGCGAAAAGACTTCCGGCAAACAGGTGGTGGCCACCAATCGCAAGGCGCGGCACGACTATGCCATTGTGGAGGTGTTCGAAGCTGGTGTGGCGTTGGTCGGAACCGAGGTGAAAAGCTTGCGGGAAGGTCACGCCTCCCTGGTCGATGCGTTCGCCACCGTGGACGATGGCGAAGTGTGGTTGCGCAACATGCACATTCCGGAGTACCACCACGGCACCTGGACCAACCATGCGCCGCGGCGCAACCGCAAGCTGCTGCTGCATCGCCGCCAGATCGACGTGCTGGTGGGCAAACTGCGCGACGGCAACCTGACCCTGGTTCCGCTGTCGGTGTATTTCCTGCACGGCAAGGTCAAAGTGGAGTTGGCGCTGGCCCGCGGTAAGCAGGCCCACGACAAGCGCCAGGACCTGGCCCGCCGGGATGCCCAGCGGGAGATCACCCGCGCGATGGGTCGACGCGTCAAGGGCATGTCCTGATCGGCGCACCCGCTGGGCCGGCGTTGGCGCTGGTGTCGGCGGCCAACTTCGGTGTCAGCGACTTCGTCGGGGGACTCGCCTCGCGGCGCGTGGTGGCGCTGCGGGTGGTGCTGGTGTCCACCCCGGTCGCGATGGTGCTGCTGGGGGTGCTGGCTGTTGTCGAGGGCGGACCGATCACCGCCGAGGCGGTGATCTGGGGCGCGCTGGGCGGGATCAGCCAGGCACTGGGCATCTGGTGGTTCTATGCGGCGCTGGGCTCGGGCCCGATCGCGGTGGTCTCCCCGCTGTCGGCGGTGGTCGATGCGGCCGTGCCCGTCGGGGTCGGTGTGGCGTTGGGGGAGCGGCCGGGGCCGCTGGCCACCGCCGGCATCGTGCTGGCGCTGGTCTCGGTGGTGCTGATCAGCCGGGAAGCCACCGACGAGGACGTCAAACCGCACCGGTTCACCCGGAAGGTGGCGTGGCTGACGATCGGTTCCGGGTTGGCGCTCGGGTTGAATTTCGTGTTCATCGACCAGACCCCGATGGAGTCGCGGCTATGGCCGCTGCTGTTCGCGCGGGCGGCGGCGTCGGTGATGGTGGTCGTGGTGGCCGCGGTCAGCCGCAACCTGCAGATCCCGTCCGGCACCCCGCTGCGGTTGGCGCTGCTGGCCGCACTGCTCGACACCGTCGCCAACGTCACCATGCTGCTGGCGTTGCACGTTGCCCTGCTGTCGCTGGCCAGCGTGCTGATCGCGCTGTACCCGGCCGCGACGGTGGTGCTGGCGATCGTGGTGCTGCGGGAGCGGGTGCACCGCTGGCAGGTGGTGGGCATGGTGCTGGCGATGATCGCGGTGGCGATGATCACCATCCGGTGACGCTTTTGCGGCGCCTCTGCCGCCCTTCGTCGCCGAGTGTGCGCCTGTGGCGGAAAATCCGGCGAAATCCCGCCATGGATGCACGCTCGGCGACGACCGGTCGGCCTGCCCGGTTGAGTGTGCGCTGACGGCGTTGATTGTGCGTCCAGGGCGGGGCTGCGCGGCGTCTCGCCGCCCTGAACGCACACCCAACATGCCGACCGCCCTGGATGCACACTGAACGGCCATCGACGCGGGAAGATAATGCGCTGGCATCTCGTTGCAGACCGCGTACCATGAATAGTCCTGCCGAAGGTCGGCGGGGATGCGAGGGGCTGAACGGTTTCGACTTCGCGCATCGAATCAAGGGAAGCGTGCCGGTGCAGGCAAGAGACCACCGTAAGCGTCGTTGCAACCAATTAAGCGCCGATTCTCATCAGCGCGACTACGCCCTCGCTGCCTAAGCGACGGCTGGTCTGTCAGACCGGGAGCGCCCTCGGCCCGGACCCTGGCATCAGCTAGAGGGATCCACCGTTACGTCCGGTCGCGGGACGTAACGGGACAACCACAGCGACTGGGATCGTCATCTCGGCTGGTTCGCGTGACCGGGAGGTCCGAGTAGAGGCACAGCGAACTGCGCACGGAGAAGCCTTGAGGGAATGCCGTAGGACCCGGGTTCGATTCCCGGCAGCTCCACCGAATACAGACAGGCCAGGGCCGCCGGCCCTGGCCTGTCTGTATTCAGCTATCCGTGCTGTTCGGCTAACCCGCTTCCCGCGACATTTCCGGCGTCGGCCCACCGACCGGAGTCGCCGCGGCCATGATCTCCTCGATGGCGGCGAGGTCGGCCTCGGACAGTGACACGTCGGCCGCGCCGGCGCTGTCTTGCAGATAGCCGAGATGCTGCGCACCGACGATGGCGACATTCACCCCGGGTTGGGCCAGCGTCCAGGCGATCGCCAGCTGGCTGATCGTGACCCCCAGGTCGGCGGCCAACCGGGACAGCTGGTCAACGACCACCAGGTTGCCTTTGAAGCCGTCACCGCGGAAGACGTCGCTCTTGCTGCGCCAGTCGTTGTCGGCGAAGGTGGTGTCCGGGTGGATGGTTCCGGTCAACAAGCCGTGCGCTAACGGTCCGTACACGAACACGCCGATGTTGTGCGCCCGGCAATACGGCAGCAACTCGTCCTCGATGTCGCGGCGAAACAGGTGATACGGCGGCTGCACGGCTTCCACCGGCAGCGTGGCGGAGAATTCCTCGATTTGCTTGGTGTCGTAGTTGGACACGCCCACGTGCCGGATTTTGCCCGCCGCGACGAGTTCCTTTAACGCCCCGGCGGTTTCGGCGGCCGGAACCGTGGGGTCCGGCCAGTGCACCAGGTA
Source organism: Mycobacterium talmoniae (assembly GCA_002967005.1). GTDB lineage: Bacteria > Actinomycetota > Actinomycetes > Mycobacteriales > Mycobacteriaceae > Mycobacterium > Mycobacterium talmoniae. Next base: position 1,754 of record PPEA01000418.1, on the reverse strand, counting down.
GAAGTCGATGTGATCGACGCCGAGCGCGTTGAGGCTCGAGTCGACGCCGCGTCGCAGCCATTCCGGGCTGGCGTCGCGGACCAGCCCGTCCGCGGTCGGCCGCAGCCCGCCCTTGGTGGCGATCACCACCTCGTCCCGGTTTCGGGTGAGGTCGTCGCGCAGGGCCTTACCGAGGATGCGTTCGGATTCCCCGAAGCCGTATTGCTGTGCGGTGTCGAAGAAGTTGAACCCGAGTTCGCGGGCCCGGCGGATCATCGTGATCGCGGCGTCCTCATCGAAACGCCCCCAGTCTCCGCCGTAGGCCCAGGTGCCGAAGGCTAACCGCGAAACCTCAAGGCCCGTGTTGCCGAACATGTTGGTTTTCAAACCGACCTCCCCTTCGTTAGACGCGAACGCGCACAGCTACACCCCCCACGCTAGGTCAACACCACGACGGCGTCATTCGCCGCCCCGCGGGAGCGGCGCCAGCAGCGCCGCCAGCCCGTACTCGAACACCGCGTCGTAGTCGGTGGGGGACTGCAGGGCGGCGACGAGTTCCCGGTCGGGCCAGTCGTCGGTCCACAGCGCCGGATCTTCCTCGTCGTGTTTGGCGCCGCGCACCGCCGAAAACTGCATCACCGCCGAGGAGATGACGTGCACCTGCACCGCGCGCAGCACCAGCGCGGCCTTCGCGCCGGTCACCCCCAGCTCGGCCAGCTGGGCGGCCAGCGTCTGCTGGATCGGCAGGAACAACGTCGGCGTCCGATCGCGTTCGTGGGCGATGCGCAGCAGGTGCTGCCGCTCGATCAGCGCCGCGCGCTGGGCGCGGGCCAGCGACGCGATGCGCTGCACCGCGGTGTCGCCCGCCACGGGCAGGTTCGCCATCTGGCTCAGCAACCGGTCCACCAGGCGATCGAAGAGGGCGTCTTTGCCGCCGACATGCCAATAGATCGAGGTCACCGCCACCCCGAGTTGGTCGGCCAGCCCGCGCATGGTGAAGGCCTCCACCCCGTGCTGTTCGATCAGCCGGCCCGCAACGTCCAGGACCGCCTCGGCGCTGACGGCCTCGTGGCGCTTACCGGAACTGCCGGTCGGCTGAGGCGTCATCTCCCGAACTCCCTGCGCTCATCTCTGTAACGGTGTTACATTCGCCACTGTAGCGGCGGATAGGGCTGGATGAGGAGAAATCGTGTTCGATCTGAAGATCACCGGGGGCACCGTCGTGGACGGAACGGGCGCGGACCGCTTCGACGCCGACGTGGCCGTTAAGGACGGCAAGATCGTGGCGGTCCACCGGCGCGGGCCCAGCGACCCGCCGCTCGACGGCGCGGCCGCCGAGACCATCGACGCCACCGGCAAGATCGTCGCGCCGGGCTTCGTGGACATCCACACCCACTACGACGGGCAGGTCAGCTGGGACGACGTGTTGGAGCCGTCCAGCACCCACGGCGTGACCACGGTCGTGATGGGCAACTGCGGTGTCGGGTTTGCGCCGGTGCGACCCGGGCGTGAGCAGTGGCTCATCGAGCTGATGGAGGGTGTGGAAGACATCCCGGGCACCGCGCTGACCGAGGGCATTACCTGGGGCTGGGAGAGCTACGCGGACTACCTCGACGTGATCGGCAACCGCGAGCTGGCCGTCGACGTCGGCAGCCAGATCGCGCACGGCACGGTGCGCGCCTACGCGATGGGGGAGCGCGGCGCCCCGCAACGAGCCGGCCACCCCGGACGACATCGCGGCGATGTCCCGCTTGGTGCGCGCCGCGATCGAGGCT
>PPEA01000417.1 GCA_002967005.1 Mycobacterium talmoniae | reverse complement strand
CCCGGACGGTGAGGCCGAGTGCCGCACCGCGGCCACCGGCCTGTACAACGCCATCACCGCGGTCCTGCTGGCCATCGAGGGCGCCGACTTCGGGGCCGCCGGCGGCGACGCCCGTCGGCTGCTGCTCTCCCGCCTGGTGATCAACCATCGGCTGTGCGCGTCAAACCCGCTGAGCTACCAGAAGTTCGACGGCGAGGACGCGCTCATCGACCGGCTCCTTCAGGAAACGGCCGTGCCCCTCACCGAGGCGGGCGACCTCGTCGAAGGGGCCGCGCGATGAGCGGCAAAACCCGAATCCGGGTGGCGCGGGTGTACGACGACCCCAGCCCCGAGGATGGCGAACGGATCCTGGTGGACCGGGTATGGCCGCGCGGGTTCCGCAAGGACGACCCGCGGGTGGGCCGCTGGTTCAAGGACGCCGCCCCGTCGAAGGAACTGCGCAGCTGGTACAACCACGATCCGCAGCGGTTCGACGAGTTCGTCACCCGCTACCAGGACGAACTGCACACCGACGAGGGCCGGGCGGCGTTTGCCGAACTGCGCGAGCTGACCAAAGGCCACACGGTCACCCTGGTCACCGCCACCCGCGATGTGGACGGCAGCCAGGCCGCGGTGCTGGCCAAACTGCTGAACAAACGCTGACCACCCGCCCACCGCGCGGGGAAGGTTACCCTAACCTCAGTTGCTCGGGTAGGCTCACCGCTCGATATGACTGAAGCCGAAGTGATCCTGCCGCGGGAACTGACCGGCCTCGCCGACGAGGTGCGCAACGTTCCGCCGCCGCCCACCCCGCAGCTGGCCGCGCCGTTCTCCGTTCGACTGGTCGACCCGGACGCCGACGCGGCGCTGATCTCCGAGTGGATGAACCGACCCCACCTGGTGGAGGCGTGGGAGTACGCCTGGCCGGTGCCGCGCTGGCACCGCTACCTGCGCGCCCAACTCGACGGCAGCTACTCGCGGCCGTTCATCGGCAGCTTGAACGGCCAGGACCACGGCTACATCGAGATCTACCGCGCGGCCAAGGATTCCATCGCGCCCCGGTACGACGCCGACCCGTACGACCTGGGGTTGCACGCCGCCATCGCCGACCTGAAGATCATCAACCGGGGGATCGGCCCGCTGCTGCTGCCCCGCATCGCCGCCAGCCTGTTCGAACTCGAACCGCGGTGCCGCCGCATCATGTTCGACCCGGACCACCGCAACACGGCGGCGCGGCGGTTGTGCGAGTTCGCCGGCTGCACCTTCCTGGGTGAGCACGAGATGGCGAACCGCCGCATGGCGCTGTACGCGCTGCCGCGGCCGCCCGCCGACTAGCGCCCGCCGATCAGCGCGTCGTAGCGGCGTGGTCGGGCCGCATCCCGGCGGCCACCAGCTCCCACAGCACCTCGTCGGTGCCG
>PPEA01000416.1 GCA_002967005.1 Mycobacterium talmoniae | reverse complement strand
CGACGCCACCAGCGCGATCGCCCAGCGCGCCAACGAGATCCTGCGCGACGGGCTGGCCGCGGTGAAACGGGTGCCGTGGGCCCGCGCCCGGGCGAGCGCATACCGCCACGACTATTTGGCGGCCTATGTCGACGACCTGCCGAACGTGGTCGATATCGACGCCATCCGAGCGGCTGGGGTGCGGATCGGCGCCGACCCGCTGGGCGGGGCCAGTGTGGACTACTGGGGCGAGATCGCCGAGCGGCACCGCCTGGAGCTGACCGTGGTCAACCCGCTGGTCGACGCGACGTGGCGGTTCATGACGCTCGACACCGACGGCCAGATCCGGATGGACTGCAGCTCACCGGACGCCATGGCTGGGCTCATTGGCACGATGGCCGCCAAGCCGGACCACTACCAGATCGCCACCGGCAACGACGCCGACGCCGACCGGCACGGCATCGTCACCCCCGACGTCGGCCTGCTGAACCCGAACCACTACCTGGCGGTGGCGATCGACTACCTGTTCACCCACCGGCCGTCGTGGCCGACCGACATCGCGGTGGGTAAAACCGTGGTCAGCTCCTCGATCATCGACCGGGTGGTCGACGGCATCGGCCGGCGGCTGGTGGAGGTGCCGGTCGGGTTCAAATGGTTCGTCGACGGATTGCGCGGCGGTGCAATTGGTTTCGGCGGCGAGGAATCGGCGGGCGCCGCGTTCCTGCGCCGCGACGGATCGGTGTGGACCACCGACAAGGACGGCATCATCTTGGCGCTGCTGGCCGCGGAGATCCTCGCCGTCACCGGCTGCACCCCGTCGCAACGCTATGCGCAGTTGGCCGACCACTACGGCGCGCCGAGCTATGCGCGCATCGACGCGCCGGCCGATCGCGAGCAGAAGGCCCGGCTGGCCCAGCTGTCCGCCGATCAGGTCAACGCCACCGAACTGGCCGGTGAGCCGATCACCGCGAAACTGACCGCCGCCCCCGGCAACGACGCCCCGCTGGGCGGGCTGAAGGTGACCACCGCCAACGCGTGGTTCGCCGCCCGCCCGTCGGGCACCGAGGACGTCTACAAGATCTATGCCGAATCCTTCCGCGGTCCGAAGCATTTGGCGCAGGTGCAAGAAACCGCGCAGGAATTGGTGAACACCGTCATCGGGGTTTAGTCACCCTGCGTCAGCTGACTCACCCGCTGTGGCGAGACACCAAGGAGTTCGGCGACGTCGCGTACGGGCACACCGGCGCTGGTGAGCGTGCGGGCGTAGTCGGCCGCGTGGCGTTGTGCATTTGCCGCCGCGCGGGCCGCCGCATCCTTTTCGGCGATCAGTTCGCGCGAGCGAATTGCGACGTCACCTAGCTGTGGCACGGTGATGCTGACGATGCACACGCTGACGTCGGCCAGAGCCGTGCCTGTGCTGAGCGCGATGAGTTCGCGTGCCATCAATTCGGCTTCGCCAAGCCGACGGGCCTGCGTGAGTTCGTCGATCTCGGGCACGTGGACCATCCACCACCGGCCGTCACGCTCGAGTTCAACCTTGTACGCGTGCTTTGTCATTGACGCCCTTCCCTTTCGGCAATCATAGTCCACCTGGCTAGACGGTTTCTAGTAAAGGAAGATGGACAGAAGCCGCGCGCGTCGGCGACGGATTTTTGGACGTCATGTCAGCAGAATGCCGCAGACCACCGACAACGGCCGATGCGCGCTTTACGCTCGGCTGATGGTCACCCTGGACCGTCTGGTCAACGTGCTGGGCAGCTACGGCGTCCGGCTGCGGTTCTGTTCGGTGCCGCGCTCGACGGAACTGAGCAGCGTGGTCATGCACGAGGCCGCCGAGCGGGCCGTGGTCGGCGATGTCTTGCTGGCCGTGGGCGCGCGCTCGGTCAAAGAAGCGGTGCGCTGGGCGGTGTCGGTGCGGGCCGTGGTGGTGCTGGTGCGCGGCGACGACGACACCACCGCGTTCGTCGGCGAGGGCGAGTCGATCGCCGTCATGGAAGTCGACCCGGCGGTGTCCTGGAGTGAACTGGCCGCCGTGGTCTACGGCCTGGTGCTCGAGGGCCGTGAAACCGAATCCGGCCGCGGCCCCACCGACCTGTTCGCGCTGGCCGACAGCCTCGCCGACGCCGTCGGCGGCGCGGTCACCATCGAAGACGAACTGTGCCGGGTGCTGGCCTATTCGCGGCGCCAGCAGCACGCCGACCCGGCCCGAGCCGCCACCATCTTGAACCGGCAGACCGCCGAGCCGCTGCGGGCCCTGTTCGAAAAACGCGGTGTCTTCACGCATTTGGCCGCTCGGACGAACCGCTGTTCGTCGCCGCCGACGACGAGCATGGGTTGACCGGCCGGATGGTGGTGGCGGTGCGGGCCGGTCGCGAGCTGCTCGGCGCGGTGTGGGTGGCCTGCCCGGCGCCGTTGACCGGGGCCTCGTTGTCGGCGCTGACCGACGGCGCCCGCACCGTCACCCTGCATGTGTTGCGGTCCCGGGCGAGCGCGGATCTGGAACGCCAGGTCGAGTCGGAATGGGTGATCCGGCTGCTGGACGGCACCGCCGACGCCACCACGCTGGCCGGCAGGCTGGGCTTGCCGCGGGCGCCGCTGCGGGTGATCGCCGTCCACGCCCAGATCGCGGCCGAGTCACACGCCGCGCTGCTGCTGGCGTTCGAAAGTGTCACCACCGGGTTCGGCTGGTCGCGGCCGGGGCGCAGCGCGCTGGCCGCCAACACCGTCTACACGCTGCTGCCGGCCGAAGACGCCGGGCAGGCGCGCCGCTGGCTGTCCGGGTTGCAGGCGGCGTTGCCGAACGGGGCCACGGTGCGCGCCGGGATCAGCGCGGTCGCTCGGCCGAGGAACTGGCGGCGGCGCGCCGGGAGGCCGACGAGTGCCTGGCGCTGCACGAGGCGAGCCCACCCGATGGTGCGGCGCCGTCTACGACGAGTCCTGGGATGAAATCCTGCTGCAGCGGCTGCGGAGGGCGGCGCGGTCCGGCGGGTGCGGCGCGGGACGGTCGCCG
>PPEA01000415.1 GCA_002967005.1 Mycobacterium talmoniae | reverse complement strand
CGGGCGATCTCGATCCGGGCCGCGCCATGGCCGGGGCGCGGGCCCATAACCGCTGGTTGGCCGAGCTGTGCAGCCACAACCCGGAGCGGCGGGCCGGGGTCGCGGTCGTGCCGATTTTGGCCGACGTCGACGCGGCGGTCGCCGAGATCACCCGCGCGGCGGAATCCGGTCTGCGGGGCGGGATCCTGATCCCGGCGCGGTGGGTCGGCTACCCGCCCTACCACGACCGCCGCTACGACAAGGTCTGGGCCGCCTGCCAGGATCTGCAGATGCCGGTGCACACCCACTCCGGTCCCGCCCCGCAGGAGGAGTACGGCGGGCACCTGGGCATCTATGTCACCGAGGTGCGCTGGTGGGGGGCCCGTCCGCTGTGGTTTGCCCTGTGGTCGGGGGTGTTCGAGCGCTTCCCCCGGCTGCGCTGGGGGGTCACCGAGTGCGGTGCCTTTTGGGCCAACGATCTGCTCTGGCTGATGGACACCCGCTATCTGCGGGAGCATTCCGCGAAGAAGATGAGCCATCTGATGGAGGGCGACCTGACGATGCCGCCCTCGGCCTACTTCGACCGGAACTGTTTTATCGGGGCCACCACCACCGAGCGCCGGGAGCTGGCGCGACGCTACGAGATCGGTGTATCAAACATATTGTGGGGCAACGACTTCCCCCATCCGGAGGGGACCTGGCCGCACACCCGCGATTGGCTGCGCCGCTCGTTCTGGGATGTCCCTGTCGAGGAGACCCGACAGATGCTGGGCCTGGCGGCGGCCGAGCTGTACAACTTCGATCTGTCAGCCCTGGCCCCGCTGGCCGAGCGCATCGGCCCCACCCCCGAAGATCTGGGCCAAGATGATGCGGTGAGCATCCCCAAGTGGGAGGCGGCCCGCCGGACCGGCCGGCACTGGTTGACGGACGCGGAGCCCATCGCCGACCTCGTGCAGAACTGACCGCAGCGATCCCGTAGCGGGACATAGGTCTTGTGCAGGCCTGGGTTCCTGAAATTAGCCGCGTGAGTTGACGTGGCGGGCGGCCCACTGAGCGCCGAGCTTCACCAGCCCGGATTGCGGGTAGCGGACGTGGGCGTTGAAGTCGTTACCGGCCGAACAGACGGGGTCGTTGGGCACGCACAGGTCGGCGGTCCGGGAACCAAACACCGGGCTCATCCGGGTCAGTGGCTGACCGATGCGGGCCGAGGGGTTGCCGAAGACGACGACGGAGGCGATGTGCGGAACCGCGGCGGCCGGCAGCGGGGCGGTGTAGCCGACGGCGCCGATCGGCGCGGTGGTGACGACGTCAACCACGGCCGCGCCCTGCGAGTAGCCGCCCAACACGATCCCGGTCTTGGGGCATTGTTCGGCGATGGCCTGGACGCGCTTGCTCATGTCGGTGGCGCCGGCGGCGGCTTTGGCGAAATCCCACGATGCCGGGTACTGCACGGCATAGCTGGCGAGCGTCTTGCCTTTCACCATCGGGCGCAGCGTGTCGACGAAAGATTGGCCGACGACGCCGATGCCCGGCGGTTCATCGGTGCCGCGCGCGAAGACGACTTCGATGTCCGAGCAGGACGGCGCACCCGCCGCACCAGGGGTCGCGATCGTGCCCGCCGCGACGACCGCCGTGACGACCAACGCCAGCCGCCCGGCCATGCCTGCGCGGCCGGACCTGCGGCGAGCGGCACTGTCCACGGGGGTTGCCCTGCGCGCTTCGGACCTGGCCGACACCCTGACGAACTATACCCAATTATCACTTCCGTCACTCTGGCAACGCGGCCAAGTGGCGTCAGGTGCCGTAGAGATGGAGGGCCCGGCCGGTCACGGTGGCCACGTCGCCGCTGAGCCCCGCGATGGGTGGACCGCCGCGCTGATGGATCACGTTCGCCAGGACGATCACGTAGGTATCGGACCCGGGGTCGATCCACAGCGTCACGCCGGTGAAGCCGGTGTGGCCGAAGCTGCCGACGGGAAAGATCCTGCCGCGCGGCCGGGAGTGCGGTGTATCGATGTCCCAGCCGAAGCCGCGCAGGTTTTGCCCACTTATCGCCGGATAGCTCGGGGCGAGCAGGGGATCGGCCGTGTTGGGTGTGGTCGCAGCGGCGTCCCGGGTTGCGGTATTCGCCGCCTCGAGTTGGGCCGGGTCGTGACCGGGCTGCTGTGGTGTCGTCATCAATTCCAGGGTCGATCGCTGCAGCGGAAACGGACTCGGGCGCCCGGCCAGGCGATCGAGGAGGGCCTGCGCGTACCGGCCGACGTCGTGCGCCGTCGAGAACACGCCGGCGCTGCCGGCCACCCCGCCCATCCGGCGGGCGGTCGGGTCGTGCACGGTGCCGCGAAGCAGCTGGTCGTAGTCGGGGTTGATCCCCGGGGTGTCTTCGTCATGGGCTGTCGGCGCGATGCGGGCCAGCAGATCGGTGCTCCAGGTGCCCGCCGGGCACTGGGCGACCTCGGATGCGCTGTTGTCCAACGCGATGGCGGTACCGCGGATCCGGTGCGGGCCACACGCTTTGGCCGCCGGAAGAAAGCGGGTGTCGGCCATGCCCAGCGGCGCAAAGACGTTGTCCTGCACATAAATATCCAACGGTTGGCCGGTGATCTTCTCGACCAGCGCGCCGAGGATGATGAAACCGATGTCGGAGTAATGAAACGTCTGGCCGGGGCCGAACTCCAGCGGCGCGGTGAGCGCCCGATGGATGCCATCTGCTTTGTCCGCCTGCGTCAGGCCCCACGGACCCTGGTGGCTCAAGTCGCCGCCAATGCCCGAGGTGTGGGTGAGCAACATGCGTAGCGTCACCTGGGCACGCCCCGGGTCGTCCGCCGCGTTGAACTCGGGTAGGTAGGTCTGCACTGGATCGTCGATTTGGACGCGACCGTGTTCGTAGAGCTGTAGCACCGCAGTGGCCGTCGCGAGGCTCTTCGTCAGCGACGCCAGGTCGAAGATCGTGTCCTCGGTCATCGGCTCGGCCGGCGCGGGCGATCCGTCGAGCCCCGGTTCGTCCGCGAGCTTGCGGGCGCCGAAGGCCTGCCTGAAGACGACGGCGCCGGCGTGCCCGATCTGCACCACCGCACCCGGCAGCCGGGGGGCCGCAATCGCGTCGTTGAGGAGCTGGGAGACGGGTGCCACCAGCTCCTCGCGAGGCAGGTAGGGCGTGTCGACGCGAGGCACGACCGGCGCGGCGGCACGAGGTACGACTGGCGCGGTGGTAGTTGGGGTGCTGGTGTCGGGCGGGGGGAGCCCCGGGCGGCCACACGACGGGGCAACCGCAACAGCGAGCACGACGCTCCCCACGGCGCAGGCCCGAGTGACGCACGATCTCGACACCGTCACCAGCACGACGGTAGCCGGGCACCCCGATCGGTGTCATGGTCGAGGACGTAGACCGCGACAGCCGAGCAGGTGGCAAGCGGACTCGCGCGGAGCTGCCGGAAAGCCAACGGGGAATAGACGCCGCGCCGAAGTAGCTCTGCTTAGCGTGGCTCAGAAACCCGATCCCGAGACATTAAAGACGATGAACGGCACCATCACCGACGAATTTCGCGCCAACGCCGGCAAGGTCGGGGGACGATTCGAAGGCCAGGAGCTGTTGCTGCTCACCACGACGGGCGCGAAGTCCGGCGCGCCGCGGGTCACGCCGCTGGTGGTGTTTCGCACCGACGGCAAGTTGCTGATCGTCGCCGGCTACGGCGGAGCTGACGTCAACCCCGCCTGGGTGCACAACCTGCGGGCCAACCCGCGGGCGCACGTTGAGGTCGCCGGCGGCTCATTCGACGTCGTCGCGCGCGAGCTCGACCCGTCCGAACGCGAGGCGGTCATCCCGAAGATCAACGCAACCACGCCCGCCTTCGCGTACGCGAGCTACCAGTCAAAAACCACTCGCACCATCCCGATATTTGAGCTGGAAGCGGGCGAGTCATAACTGGCGCCGTGACCGTCGGGCAGAGCGCACCTATCGTGCACTCGATGTGCAATACCAGTTCGTCGACTGAGCAGGTCGGCGCGCCTGCCGTAACCTGTCGGACCCCTTCGGAAGACTGCGGCGCATGAGTAGGCGTAACCGAGAGAAGCGGGCAGCCAAACACAAGAACCGGCGCCGGGCCAAGCACGAGCGGGTCGATTTCGATCCGGGGCCAGACCGGGCGCTGCTGCTCGAACGCCTCGTCGTGGCATTGAGCATGGCCGCATCAGGTGCTGCCGACCAGATCCCGCGTCACGCCACTGCACTGCTCCGTGAGTACCGCGGCTTCGCACGCGAGCTCGCCGTTGCGGCTGACCTCGCCATGAACGAGGCCATCAGAGCGGCCTGGGAGCACGGCTGGCAGCCGTCCGACTTGCATGAAATCGCCCGTCGCCAGCTGAAGCCAGTCCAGGTCCGGTACCTCGACGAGGCCATCGTCCTTGAGTCCCGGCGATACGCGACCGCGGCACTGCACCCGGACTGGCGTGCCGACATCGCCGGGCTCTCGGCCGCCGTCGGCGCAACTACACAACCGCCCCAGGCGGGGCGGTGGGCGTCGTCGAACGCCGCCGATCAATGCGAGGGCCTGACCGTTGTCATCAGACTCCTGAATTTTCTCGGCCGGCTCCCCGTGCTGGAAGTGATCCTGCCGCTGCCCGGGGCGTACCGGCACACGGCAACGGCGGTCAGCGATGCGGGGGAGAAGGTCCTCGGTAGGGTGCGCGCGCTGCTGGCAAAAGCCGAAGCCACCGAGTTCCCCGACGAGGCGGAGGCTTTGTCGGCTAAGGCCCAGGACCTGATGAGCAGGTACGCGCTGAACGAAGCGCTGGCCCAGCATGCTCGTGGCCGCAAGCCCGCTGCGGTCGCGCGACGGATCTGGCTCGACAACCCGTACGCCGCCGCCAAGGCGTCGTTGGTGCAAGTGGTGAGTCAGTCCAACCGGTGTCGCGCAGTGTGGGCGGAGCGGCTCGGATTCGTCACCGTGATCGGCTGCGAAACCGACCTCAACCTGGTCGAACTGCTCACTACGTCGCTGTTGGTACAAGCCAACCGGGCGATGCTCAGCGCGGGACGCAATGGCGGTGCGCAAGCACGGGCCAGGTCATTTCGGCAATCATTCCTTGTCGCCTACGCCCAACGCATCGGCGAACGGCTCGACGACGCGAACGCAGCGGTCACCGCGGAGGTCAAGCGCGACGCTCGACTGCTGCCCGTGCTGGCGGCCAACAATCGCGCGACCGAAGAACTCACCGAACGGCTCTTCCCGTCGACGGTGCCGCGCTCGGTGGCAGTGTCCAACGGTGCCGGCTGGGGTGCCGGCCGCGCCGCGGCGGACATGGCAGTGCTCGAGACACGCGAGTCCATAGCGGGTTGATCGCATTCACCGGCGACCACGTTTTCCCGGTCAACTCCGTGCCGCGCAGATACCCTCCCAGTTGTGACGCCCCCCGCATCACGACGCGACGTCCTCCGGTACGCCGCGCTGCTGGCACCGGCGCTGGCCGTTCCCGGCGCCCTCGGCACGCCGACGGCCGCCGCCGAGGGTCTCCGCCTCGTCGACTTCACCGAGCGACTGGTGCAGCCCGAGCAGATCAAGGCGGCGGGCCTCGACGGTGCACTGGTCTACGTGTCCGAGCTGCGGCCCGGCGCCACCTTCGATTTCAAGCCCGTCACCCGCGACTACGCCGACCGGCTCCGCGCCGCCGGCCTGCAGATCGCCAGCTGCTATCAGTACGGCAAGCCCGGGTGGGCGACGCCCTCGGATTTCACCCGCGGCTACGACGGCGGAGTGGCCGATGCCCAGACGGCGTTGAGGAACCACACCGCGGCCGGCGGCCCGGCCTCGGCGCCGATCTTCTTCAGCGTCGATGAGGATATCGACGCCAAGGCGTGGAAAACCCTGGGCGTGCAGTGGTTTCGCGGGATCAACTCGGTGTTGGGGGTGGAGCGCACGGGCATCTACGGCGGTGTTCGCCAGTGCGGCTGGGCGATCAGCGACGGTGTCATCGGACACTCGACCAGTCCGGGCTATCGGTGGGCGTGGCAGACGCGGGCCTGGTCGGGCGACGACCGCGAGCCGGCGGCCGTGCTGTACCAGCGAGAAGTCGTCAGCGCAGCCGACCCAGGATTGGTGATCGACGACGTGCACCTCGACGTCGACGACGTCCTCGCGCCCGATTTCGGCCAGTGGGGGCTCACCCGATGATGCACACACGACGTTCCGGGCTGACCGCTTGCGGCTACGGGGCCGCGGCAAGTTCGAGTCGTTCGACCGGTTGGCCGGTTGTTGCCGCGACAAGGTCGAAATCCTTGTCTAGATGCAACACCGTCAGCCCGCTGAGTTCGGCCGCGGCAGCGATAAGAAGGTCGGGAACCGATACCGCACGATGGTGACCGCGCGCCGCCAACAGGAATTGAACCTCGATGGCGCGGTCCTCGATGGCCGGCGTCAGGTAGACCAGCGGCATCCGCGCCAGCGGCGGATTTGCGATCTCATAACGCAGATCGTCGACCGATCGCGCCGACCACCCCATCTCCAGCCGGGTAGCCGCGGTGACGCGGACCAATCCACGCTCGATCCGGTTAGCCCACAGGGCGGGGTCGAGGCTGCGCGCGAGACGGGTATAGGCGGACTTGTCGATGAGCCAACCGCTCATTCCCAGGCTCGCCGCATCACCTCGGGGTCGTCCAGGTCGGCAAATGCCTGCGCCGATCGCGCCAAGTCCGCGACCGTCAGTGAACGCTGGTCGACCGGCCTCTGGGTAGTCAACAGCCGGCGCAAGTATTCGGAGCGGGACAGGCCGACGCGCTGGGCGTGCGCGTCGAGCGCCTCGACGACATCGTCCGGTACACCGCGAATGAGGATGTCAGCCATGCCCCACCTCTCAATCTGATATCCAACGATATCAGAGATCAATGGGCGACGGTCGCCGACGATGCGGACGCCTCGCGCCCCGCGGACCAGCAGCGTCGGTTAAGCGCAGGTCAGCGGAAGCGGACGTTCAACGTCGCCAGGCCGAAGATCTTCTTGTCACCAGATTTCGCGCCCACCAGGACGACACCGGTGCGGGTCTCCGGGTCGAGCGACTTGATCCGGCCGCTGAACTCGATGTCGGCGCCGTCGGTGGCCGACACGATCGCGGGGGCCGACAGCCGGACCGCGTAGCGGGTGACCGCGCCGGGGTCGCCCGACCATGCGGAGGCGAATCCGGCCCCCAAGCCCATGGTGAGCATGCCGTGCGCGATCACATCGGGCAGCCCGGCCAGCTTGGCGATGTCCTCGTCCCAGTGAATCGGGTTGGCGTCGCCGGCCACCCCGGCGTAGTTCACCAGGTCGCCGCGGGACAGCCGGGTGTGGTGCACCGGCAGCTCGTCGCCGACCCGCACGTCGTCGAAGGACGGCGTCCCGGGCGTCCGGGTGACGCCGCCCGTGGCGATCCGCACCTCGCCGTCGGGGCGCACCGTCTTCTGATAGGTGGCCGCCGCTTCGTCCGTGCCGACGATGTTCACGTCGTGCATCATCGCCCGCTGCACCGCCGTCTTGATCGCCGGATCGACATCCTCGGCGGTGACGCCGACGACGGTGGTGTGCAGGGTGTGTACCCGCTCCCCGGCGGTGTCGGTGAAGGTGTTGGTCACGGTGATCAGGTCTCGGCCGGCCATCCGGCGCACCGACGTCAGTTCGACGTCGATGTGCAGTTCATCGCCGACCACGATCGGGCGGTGCTGTTCGAACACTTCTTCGGTCTGCACGTAGGTGTCGTAACCGACGACCACCGACTCGAACATGCGCCGATTGCAGGCCATGGCCGGGGTCGACGTGAACGTCAGCGGCGCCACCAGACCCGAGTAGCCCAGCTCCGCGGCGGCGGCGTCATCCCAGTGCACGGGGTGATAGTCCTGCACGGCGCGGGCGTACTCGCGCACCTTCTCGCGACCGACCTGATAAGTGGAGTCGGCCTGGTAGTAGTGGCCGACCCGCGCTTCGAGCGCCGACGCCTCTGCTGCTGCGGTCATGAAATTGCTCAACCGTTCTATCGGCTTGTCGATGAGGCCGACCTGAGCAGACTAGCCCGCGGCCATCCTAGCGAGACACGCCGGCGTGAAATCCAGCGCGCGATCGACCGGGTCGTGGACAACCCGATGATCGGGCGGGCTTGCGACGAAGTCCATCCCGGGTACCGCAAGCACGCCGTCGGAGTGCACGCGCTCTACTACCGGATTGTCAGTCGCGACGTGATCGATGTGGTGCGCATACTTCACCAACGGATGGATGTCGACCGGCACCTCGATTGACTAGCACCCGTCGCCGGCGATAGCCGCTTCATGTACTTTTCGGGGGTGATTTCCTCAGCTGCTGGTGCAGTCGTGCGGTGGATCTCCCCCTTCCTGGCAGCTGCGGCCATTGTCGGCGCGGCGCTTCCCGCAGACCCGGTGCCGGTCGGTCCCGCCCCGGCGGTCCGGTTGGCGGACGCGGAGAACCCGTTGGGCGGGATGCCGTTCTACGTCGATCCCGCATCGGCGGCCATGGTCGCCGCGCGGAACGCCAATCCGCCGAGTGCGGAGCTGACCGCGGTCGCCAACACGCCGCAGGCATACTGGATCGACCAGGCATTTCCCGCCAGCACGGTCACCGGCGTGGTGGGCCGCTACACCGGCGCGGCGCAGGCCGCCGGTGCCATGCCGGTGCTGACGCTCTACGCCATCCCGCACCGGGACTGCGGCAGCTTCGCCGCGGGCGGGTTCGGCTCGGGCGACGCCTACCGGCAGTGGATTGATGCCGTCGCGGCCGGCCTGGGCTCCTCGCCGGCGGCGATCGTCCTGGAACCCGATGCGCTGGCCATGGCCGACTGCCTGTCACCGGACCAGCGTCAGGAACGCTTCGACCTGATCCGCTACGCCGTCGACACGCTGACCCGCGATCCGGCCGCGGCCGTGTACGTCGACGGCGGGCATTCGCGGTGGGTGAGCGCCGACGACATGGCCGCCCGCCTCAACCAGGCCGGGGTGGGGCACGCCCGGGGCTTTAGCCTCAACGCCACGAACTACTACTCCACCGATGAGGAAATCGGTTACGGCGAGGCGATTTCGGGGCTGACGAACGGTGCGCACTACGTGATCGACACGTCGCGCAACGGCGCCCGGCCGGCGCCCGAGCAGGCGCTCAACTGGTGCAACCCGGACGGGCGAGCACTGGGCACCCCGCCCACCGCGGCCACCGCGGGCGCGCACGCCGACGCCTACCTGTGGATCAAGCGTGTCGGTGAATCCGACGGATCCTGCGGGCGTGGGGAACCCGCGGCGGGCCGCTTCGTCAGCCAGTACGCCATCGACCTCGCCCGCAACGCCGGTCACTAAGGGCACCCGATTCGGCGTTGAGATTGCAGCCAGGGCTGTACATTTCGCGGATCCACGACCCTGGCCGCAATCTCACGACCGTACTTGACGCGACGCTACTTCGGGGGCATCCGAATGCCGCCGTCGACGCGGACGACCTCGGCGTTCATGTAGGAGTTGGTGATCAGCTCGAGCACCATCGACGCCAGTTCCTCGGGCTTGCCGAGCCGGCGCGGGAACAGCACCGACTCGCCGAGCTTGGCCTTGAACGCCTCCGACGCTTCACCCTCGCCGTAGATCGGGGTGTCGATCAGGCCGGGGGCGACGGTGTTGACCCGGACGCCGACCGCCGACAGGTCGCGGGCGACCGGCAGGGTCAGCCCCACGACGCCGCCCTTGGACGACGAGTAGGCGGCCTGGCCGATCTGGCCGTCGAACGCCGCGACGCTGGTCATGTTGACGATGGCGCCCCGCTCGCCGGTGTCGGTGGGCTCGTTCTTGCTCATCTGGGTGGCCGCGATGCGGATGCAGTCGAAGGTGCCGACCAGGTTGATGTCCAGCACCTTCTTGTACAGGCCCAGGTCGTGCGCCGAGGCGAACTCGCCGTCCTTGCCGATGGTGCGCTGGGCCCAGCCGACCCCGGCCGAGTTCACCAGGGCACGCAGCGGGCCGAGGTCCGCGGCGGTGTTGACCGCGTCGATGATCTGGTCGGTGTTGGTGACGTCGACGGTGACGAACACGCCGCCGATCTCCTTGGCGAGCTCCTCGCCCTTGTCTGCCTGCAGGTCGGCGATGACGACCCGGGCCCCCTTGTCGGCCAACTGACGCGCAGTGGCCGCCCCGATACCTGACGCGCCGCCGGTGACGATCGCGCTAGCTCCATTGATATCCACGCCGACAGACTACGCAGTGAGGCCGTGCCGCATGCCCGCCGGTCAGCTGTTGACGCCCCGCAGGCGGATCTATGTTCGCTGCGCCAGTGGACGGGAACGCACCAGTGTTGGCCACCAGAACCACGGTCCGAGGATTCGGAGGATGCACGGCACCACAAACGAACGCACGATCAGCGTGTCGAGCAGCAGGCCGATGCACACGGTGGAACCCACTTGCCCGATCGTTCGGAGATCGCTTGTCAGCATTGCCAGCATCGTGAACGCAAACACCAATCCCGCGGACGTCACCACACCGCCGGTACTTCCGAGCGCGCGGATCAGACCAGTGTTCAGCCCGGCGTGAATTTCTTCTTTAACTCGGTTGATCAGCAGGAGGTTGTAGTCCGACCCGACCGCCACCAGGATGATGAACGTCAGCGGTAGCACCAGCCAGTGCAGATGCAGGCCGATCAGGTGCTGCCAGACAAGTATGGACAGCCCGAACGCCCCAGCGTAGGAGAACGCCACCGTGCCGGGAATGACCAAGGCCGCCACCAGACTTCGCGTGATGAACATCATGATCAAGAAGATCAGCACGAAGGCAGCGATCGCCGCGATGAGCAGATCGGATGTGGCGTATTGCTTGATGTCCTTGTCGTTCGATCCCGAGCCGCCGATATAGACGCGCGCACCCGCCAACGAGGTCTCTTTCAGGATCGTGGTTATCGCCTCGGGGAACTTTTCGACATGCTCCACACCTTCAGGGCCCATGGCGTTGCCCTCGTGGGTGACGATGAAGCGGGCCGCCTTACCGTCCGGCGACATCATCAATTTCATGCCGGTCTTGACGTCTTCGTTGTCGAAGCCCTCGTGCGGGATGTAGAACAAGTCGTCGCTGCGGGATTTGTCCCAGTCGTTGCCGACGTTGATCGAATCGTCGAATGTCTGCTCGGTCAGCAGTGACTGCAGATCCGCGGACCCGTAACTGTTGACCAACTTCGCCTGCAGGGCCGCGGTGTCGTCGGCCGTGGCTTTCAGCTGCGCAATGATCTGCGGAAAGGCCTTGTCTACTTCCTCAAGGGAAAACCTGGCGTCCTTAATGTCGTCGGCCAACTTGTCGATGTGGTCGATCGTGTCCCACAGCGATCTGAAGGCCCAGCAGATAGGTATGTCAAAGCAGTGGTTCTCCCAATAGAAGTAGTTTTTGATCGGACGGAAGAAATCGTCGAGATTCGAGACTTCCTCATTCATCTCTTCGGACACGTTTTGCAGATCTTCGACGGTGAGAACCGTCTGGTGCAGCTCATCGGAAACCTTCTGAAAGAACCCGATCTCCTTGCGGAGGACCTCGACCGAGTGCGCCTGAATCTCTGCCTGCAGGTCGGTGTTGGTGTTCTGCTCTCTGTTGAAGGGCAGCTGTTGTCCGTTGCCGCTGCCCTGTGTGGTGAACAAGTAAGGAATGCTCGCGTGCTCCAGTGGCCGGCCCAGAGGCCGGGTCATGCCTTGCACCATGGCCACACCGGGCAGGCGAATCAGCGCCCTGGCGACCCGGTCCAGCGAGATGAAGTCAGCCGAGTTGCGCATGTCGTGATCGGTTTCGACCATCAGCATCTCGGTGAACAGCTTGCTCTTGGGGAAGTGCCGATCAGCCGCCTGGAAACCCAGATTGGCGGGTGCGTCGTGCGGCTGGTACTGCCGGTCGTCGTAATTCTGTCGGTAGCTCGGTACGAAA
Organism: Mycobacterium talmoniae; assembly: GCA_002967005.1. Lineage (GTDB taxonomy): Bacteria > Actinomycetota > Actinomycetes > Mycobacteriales > Mycobacteriaceae > Mycobacterium > Mycobacterium talmoniae. The sequence goes on along the minus strand of PPEA01000415.1, from coordinate 7,402 downwards.
ATCGCCCCAAGCATCACGATCGCCGAACTGGCCACCAGGATCGGCACCGGCCAGCGCGCCACGCTCGCGCCGATCCGCCGATACAGGCGTGCCTTCACCTGCTGCCGTGGGTCGAACATGCCGAAGAGACTGCCGACCGTCAAAACTGCCGGGCCGAGCGTCATCGCCGCGGCGATGGTGAACAGCATGGTGATTGCGACCGCCGGCCCCATGGTGTGGAAGTAGTTCAGTCGCGCAAACGTCAAGCAGTAGCACGCGCCGGCGATCGTCAGCCCCGAGCCGATGACGATGGGCGCGACGCCCTTGTAAGCGATGTAAAAACTTTCTTCTCGGCTTTCACCGGCCAGGCGTGCCTCGTGATAGCGACCAATCAAGAAGATGCCGTAGTCCGTGCCCGCTCCCAGCGTCAACGCGATCACGATGTTCACCGCGAACGACGACAGCTCGATGTATCCGAGATGCCCGAGGGTCGAGATAATCCCTTTGGCAACAAGCATTTCGATGAGTACGCCGAGCAAGGGCACCAATAGCGTAGGCGGCGAGCGATACACGATCAGCAACATCACCATGATGAGGACGATCGTGACGATCGTGACGTTGTTCAGGCTTGCGTTGGCGATACTCAGCGTGTCCGACGCCAGCGGCGCGGCGCCGCTCACGAAGACCTTCAGCCCGGGCGGCGGGGTGTCCTTGGCGATGATGTCTCGGACGGCGTCCACGGAGGCGTTCGCCTCGATCTGCCCGATGTCGCCGGCCAGACGCAACAGCACATAGGTGCACTTGCCATCGACGCTTTGCGCCCCGGCCGCGGTGAACGGTTTGCCCCACAGGTCCATCACGTACTGCACGTGCTTGGTGTCGCGCTGCAGGCGCTGCACCAAATCGTCGTAGTAGCTGTGGTCTTGGTCCGCCAATGGGCGGTCCGCCTCGAACACCACCATCGTCAAGTTCGTCGAATTGGATTCGTGGAACTTTTCGCCGATGTGCAGCAGCGCTCGCTGCGACGGCGCGTAGTGCGGGATCATTGGTCCGGCGAGCTCTTCTGCGACGTCCTCCACCTTAGGCATGAAAGCGGTCGTCGTGACCGCGAGAAAGCCCCAAAAGAAGATGATCGGTATCGCAAAAGTACGGACCATGCGCGGGATGACGGGACGTTTGACCGGGGGCTCATCTCGGCGATGCTCGCTCACGCGGATTTCACCCTGCACTCGACGTCGGCGTCCTGATGATTACCGGACTGTTCGTCGCGCACGACGCCGTCCACCAGCATTCGGCAGCCCACCTGACCGCCGTGAACATGCACGGAGATACTGCCGGACGCGACCGTGAGCGTCGTAGTCTCCGTGTGGGACCAGGGCAGGGTGGTGAAGTCAACTTCGTGCGGATGCCCGTCGATGTCGACGTAGACGAGCTTCCCGCCCTGGCCGACGGAGCCGAAAACCTCATAGGTGAGCCGTTTTATATTGAACTCTTCCGGCGCCTGCGGACCGTTGACGGTGATGACCGGCTCCGGTTCGGAGAACTGGTGCACCTTCCACATGCCGACCAGGCCCACACTCACCATGACGACGGCAACCAGGGGCATCCAGATTCGCGCCAGGACGGTCCTCCCGATTGAACGAGGGCTCACTCGATCACCTTCCGGAACGCGTTTCCCCGGACCTCGTGCCTCGGATCCGGCCTCGCCGCGGTTTGGTATATCAACCAGGCTGATATGGCGACATACTAGGCTACCAGTACTGAACGGAAGCGTCTACAACGTGCGAACGGTATCACCTGTGGGCGCAGTCGGCAGCGCGGGCGAACGGCCCTCACGCCGCCACTGGCGCGTTTCGCAGACGGCCCTTGAGTCGCCTTGCGCGCAGTAGCTGAACGGCGAGGTTTGTCGAGGTCACCATCGGAATCACCCCGATGAACGTTCGCTCGGACGGGGTGGCGCCGTGCAGGTATTCGAGACAACCGAAAACGTAGTAACACGAAAGCGCGAAGAGGGTGAAGGGGATGCAGAAGGCCATGGGGTTGCCGCGGATAGCGACAACGCGCTGTGCGTACTCGATCTCTTCCGGTGTCATGGGTTCGCGTTTGCGCAACTTGCGCAGGACTCGCGGCGCGGCTCCGATTTCCTCGCTGATCGGAAGGGTGGGTTGCCGCTCCAACCGCCGTGTGTAGATAGAAGCGATCGAGAGCAGGACCAATGCCACCGCCAAGGCGATCAACGTCAGAAGACCCCAGGAAGCTGTGCCCACTACGCGCTCCTCCGCTCCGCGGTCAGCATCACACTAACCTGGTGAGTGGATCCAGTCCGAAACACAGACTGGCAGTTTGAGTGATATGCCCTCAGGCTGAACCAACAGTTTATCTATGCTGTCAGGCCTGGAGTAATTGTCAATACGTGTGGATCGGGTGCTGGCGATGCTGGCCAGCGACCTGCGAACCATCGGCCAGGTCGGTTCCACGGTGTGCATCGGCCTGCTGCTCGATACCTTGATCGTCCGGTCGTTCATCGTGCCGTCGCTGGTGCGGATCTACGGGCCGTGGTTCTGGTGACCGACGATCGTGCGGCAGCGCCCGCTGCGGACGCGGCCCAACGTTTCCGCCACCGCGGCGGCCGGTGCTCCGCCCGCGCTCGGCCCGCTTCGGTGACGCCTCGCAACGTCCAGCCGTGCCGACCGAAAGGCCAACCGCTGACGGCTCCGGTCGTGGTAGAACCAAGGGCCATGACCGGTCTCGCCGAACAGACGCGGTGGCTCGATGCCACCGCCCAGGCCGCGCTGGTGGCCAACGGTGAGGTCACGGCGGGCGAGCTGCTGGAAGCGGCGGTCGAGCGGATCGAACGGTCGAATCCGGCGTTGAACGCCGTGGTCATGCAGTGGTTCGACCATGCGCGGTCGATGGCCGCCGACCCGAACCTGCCCGACGGCCCGTTTCGCGGCGTGCCGTTCCTGCTCAAGGATCTCTACACGAGTTTCGCCGGCCAGACCCTGTCCAACGGCAACGTCGCGCTGAAAAAGGCCCGGAAGATTGGCACCGCCGACACCACGTTGGTCGCCCGGTTCAAGGCGGCCGGGCTGGTCATCGCCGGGCGCACTAACACCCCGGAGTTGGGCAGCCTGCCCACCACGCAGCCGCTGGCCTGGGGCGCGACCCGCAACCCGTGGGCGCCAGACCGGACGCCGGGCGGGTCGAGTGGTGGTGCCGCCGTCGCGGTGGCGGTCGGGATGGTGCCGTTCGCCAACGCTTCCGACGGCGGTGGCAGCATCCGTATCCCGGCGTCGTGCTGTGGGCTGGTGGGACTCAAACCGAGCCAGGGCCGGATCACGGTCGGACCGGTGCGCGCCGAGGTGGGGTTGGGTGTCGAACTGGGTCTTAGCCGCACGGTGCGCGATACGGCGGGGCTGCTCGATGCGGTGCGCGGTCCCGGTATCGGCGACACCGTGATCGCGCCGCCGCCGCTGCGCCCGTACGTCGAGGAGGTCGGTGCGGACCCGGGCCGGTTGCGCATCGGGCTGCTCGACGTGCATCCGCGCGGCGAGTTCTTGCACGAGGACTGCCGGGCGGCGGTCCGCGCGGCGGCGGCGCTGCTGGAGGGGCTGGGGCACACGGTCGAGCCGGCGTGGCCGACGTGCCTGGCCGACGCCACTTTGCCCAGAAAGTTCATGGCGCAGTGGGCAACCCACGATGGCGATGGCCGCCCGCGACATCGGCGAGACGCTCGGGCGCGAAGTGACCGCAGACGACCTGGAGCCGGTGAACTGGGCGCTGGTCGAGCAGGCGCGGCGGCTGACCGCCGTCGACTACGCCGTCGCGCAGGCGGCGGTGTGGGCCTTCCGGCGGGCGCTGCAGCAGTGGTGGGCCGACGGCTGGGATCTGCTGCTGACGCCCACGGTGGCCGAGCCGCCACCGCCATTGACCGAGTTCGACAACGATCCCGCGCACCCGACCGCACCGCAGCGCCGGGCCGGGCGGTTCGCCGCGTTCACGCCGCCGTTCAACATGAGCGGACAGCCGGCGATCAGCCTTCCCCTGCACCGCACCGCCGAGGGCCTTCCGATCGGCGTTCAGCTGGCCGCCGCCTACGGCCGCGAGGACGTCCTGATCCGCGTTGCCTCCCAACTAGAATCGGCCCACCCCTGGTCGTCGGTGCACCCGCCGATCCCCTGAGCCCAGCGCTCGGCGGGGTAGCGGTCGCCGGCCACCTGATCCGCCGGCACCGCCGCCTCGATCCGAGCCAGCCGATTGTCACCCCGCAGGGGAGGATCACGGTTCGGGTACGTTTCGGTATCCCCCCGACACGTCATGCGGCACCGCGGTTCGCGTGACCGACAATCCGGGCTATGACGCAATCGCGGGAACCCGACGTTGGCGCGTGAGATTTCACGGCAGACGTTTCTGCGGGGTGCCGCCGGAGCGTTGGCCGCTGGCGCGGTGTTCGGGCCGGGCCGGGCGACCGCGGATCCGAGACCCTCCGGCTGGGAAGGGTTGTCGTCCGCGATCGGCGGGCACGTGACACCGCCCGACAGTCCCCAATTCGCCGCGGCCAAGCAGGTTTTCAACACCAACTACAACGGCTCGACACCGGCGGCGGTCGTTGCCCCGACCTCGCCGGCGGACGTGCAAAAGGCGATGACCTTCGCCGCCGCCCACAACCTCAAGGTTGCTCCGCGCAGTGGCGGGCACTCCTATGTCGGGGCGTCCACCGCGACCGGTGCCATGGTGCTCGACCTGCGTCAGCTGCCCGAGGACATCGAGTATGACGACGCCACCGGGCAGGTCACGGTGACCCCCGCGACCGATCTGTATGCCCTGCACCAGAGGCTGGCCGCGGCGGGGCGGGGGATCCCGACGGGTACCTGCCCGACGGTCGGGACCGCCGGACACGCGTTGGGCGGCGGCCTGGGTGCCCATTCCCGGCACGCGGGCCTGATGAGCGACGCGTTGAGGGCGGCGTCGGTGGTGTTGCCCGGCGGCCAGGCGGTCACCGCCTCGGCCACCAGTAACCCGGACCTGTTCTGGGCGTTACGCGGCGGCGGTGGCGGCAACTTCGGGGTGACCACCGCGCTGACCTTTGCCACCTTTCCCACCAACGATGTCGACGTGGTGAACCTCAATTTCCCGCCGCAGTCGTTCGCGCAGGTCCTGCTCGGTTGGCAGAATTGGTTGCGCACCGCCGACCGCAGCAGCTGGGCGCTGGCGGACAGCACCACCGACGCGATGGGCAGCCAGTGTCGGATTCTGGCGACCTGCCCGGCCGGGTCCGGCGGCGGCGTGGCGAACGCCATCACGTCGGCCGTCGGCATCCAACCGACCGGCACCGAGAACCAGACGCTCGACTACCTGGGGCTGGTGCGGTATCTGGCGGTGGGGAACCTTACGCCCTCCCCGTTGGGATACGTCGGCGGATCCGACGTGTTCCCGACCATCAATGCCGGCGCCGCGCAGGGGATTGCCGCGGCGGTCAACACCTTTCCGCGGGGCGCGGGCCGCATGCTGGCAATCATGCATGCGCTCGACGGCGCGTTGGCCACGGTGGCGCCGGGTGCCACGGCGTTTCCGTGGCGCCAGCAGTCCGCGCTGGTGCAGTGGTACGTCGAGACCTCCGGTTCCCCGTCGGCGGCCACCGCCTGGCTGCAGACGGCACACCAAGCGGTGCAACGGTATTCGGTGGGCGGCTACGTGAACTATCTCGAGGTCAACCAGGCGCCGGCGCGATACTTCGGCCAGAACCTGTCCCGGCTCAGCGCCGTACGGCAAAAGTACGATCCCGGCCGGGTCATGTTCTCCGGGCTGAACTTCTGAGCGCCGCCGTTCCGCCGACTGTGCGACTTCATACGCGAACCGAGCGGGGTGTATGAAACGGCACAGTCGCGAATGCGGCTGCGCTCATCGGTGCCTACCCGGCCGTTTTGCCGTTGTCGGCCAAATACACCGCGCCGTGCACCGCGGCCGCGGCATCGCTGGCCAGGAACGCGATGACCTGCGCGACGTCACCGGGGTCCATCATGCCGCGCGGCGAGGCGACCCGCATGATCAAGTTGACATCGGCATCGTCGGGGAGCCTGAAGTTTGTCACCTGCGACGTCAGCATCCCGCCCGGACACACGGCGTTGACCCGCAACTTCTCCGCGGTGAACTCGACGGCCAACGCCCGTGTGAGCCCGACGATCCCGTGCTTGGCCGCACAGTAGCCCGCCGAATACGCCTGCCCCTCAACGCCGGCGATCGACGCAACGTTGACGATATTGCCGCCGGCCTGTAGCAGGTGGGGGAGCGCAGCGCGGCACAGATAAAACGGGCCGTTGAGGTTGACCCCAAGGTCGTGGGCCCAGTCCTCGTCGGTGATCTCCCCGGTGCGGCGCATCCGGTGGGCCCCGGCGACGTTGACGAGGACGTCGAGGCGGCCGAACTGATCAACGCACTGCCGTACCACCGCGTCGCAGGCCGGCGAGGTGGCGATATCGGCGCTGGTGAACCGCCCGCCGGGCACGGCGGCGAACACCGTCGCCAACCGTTCCTCATCGCGTGCCACACCGAAAACCGATGCGCCGTACCGCGCGAACAGCTGCGCGACCGCCGCTCCCAGTCCCGATGAGGCACCCGTAACCAGTGCCACCTTGCCTGACAGATCACCCATTTCGCTCCTGTCCTAGCCCAATGCCGGCCCGGTTCTGGCTAGGTTCTCACGACACGCAACTCCCGCGGAAATCTCAGCGCTCGGAGTCCAGCGCCGCCATGTGCTCGGCGGGGTAGCGGTCCCCGGCTACCTGGTCGGCCGGCAGCGCGGCCGCGATCGCGGCCAGCTGATCGTCGGTCAGCACCGCATCGACTGCGCCGAGCGCCTCGGTCAATCGCGCGCGGGTGCGGGCACCGACCAGCGGCACGATGTCGGTGCCGCGGGAGGCTACCCAGGCGATCGCCGCCTGCGCCACCGACACCCGGAGTTCGTCGGCGACGTCGCGCAGCTTCTCCACCAGGGCGAGGTTGCGGTCCAGGTTGTCCCCCGCGAAACGCGGATGCACGGTCCGGAAATCGCCTGACCCGCCGGACGATTTCGTCCAGTGTCCGCCGATCAGCCCGCGGGAGAGCACACCGTAGGCGGTCACACCGATACCGAACTCGCGGCAGGTGGCCAGGATGTCGCGCTCGACGCCGCGGGACGCCAGGGAGTATTCGATCTGCAGATCGGCGATCGGCCGGACCGCGGCCGCCCGCCGGATGGTGTCCGACCCCACCTCGGATAAGCCGATGTGCCGCACGTATCCGGCGTCGACCAGTTCCCCGATGGCGCCGACGGTGTCCTCGATGGGCACCACCGGGTCTAGGCGCGCCGGCCGGTAGACGTCGAGGTAGTCGGTGCCCAGCCGCTGCAGCGAGTAGGCGGCGGCGGCCTTGACCGCCGCCGGGC
>PPEA01000414.1 GCA_002967005.1 Mycobacterium talmoniae | reverse complement strand
CACCTCGCCGCCGACGCCGCCCACCGGGCGCTGCGCCACGACGTGCGGCACGGGCTGCTCAGCAGCCGACGCAGGAAGGTCTGTTCGGCCGCGGTGGCCGCCGTGAACAGGTCGTGCAGCAGCTGGGTGCGCCGCACCCGCGATCCCGTTCCTGATACTGTTGCGATTTCAGTGAAGGCGGCGTCGACGCCGGCGACGGTCAGCACCGGCCGCGGCCCCGCCGCCGGCAACGACCGCAAGGTGGCCCACCCGACGCCCAGGCGTTGCGGCGGGTCACCGGAGAGCCAGGAGACGAGGATTGTCACCACCGCGGGATCGGGCCGCGCCCGGATCAGCAGCTCGGCGATGCGCGCGACCTTCGCCCGGCGGGCGTCGGCCGCGGCCACCTCGCCGGAGGTGACCGCGACATCGACCAGAAGCACAACTCAGCTTCCCACGCCCACCCTGGGCGCAGCGGCCACACCAGGCGCGCTAATTTGCATTGATAGCTAAAACAAACAAGGAGGTTTGGATGGAGATTCAGGGCAAGAAGGTGGTGGTCATCGGTGGCGCCTCGGGCATGGGCCGCGCCACCGCCGAACTACTGGCCGCCCGCGGCGCCAGCGTCGCGGTGCTGGACCGGGAGGGTTCGGACGGCAAGGACGTCGCGGCCGGCATCGGCGGCGAGTTCTACCCGGTCGACGTCACCGACTTCGCCGGCACCGAGGAGACGCTGGGCAGCGCGGTCGACGGGCTGGGCGGGCTGCACGTGATCGTGACCACCGCCGGCGGCGGCATCGCCCAGCGGACGTTGTCGAAGTCCGGACCCCACGATCTCGACGCGTTCCGGTCGGTGATCGACCTCAACCTGATCGCCAGCTTCAACATCACCCGGTTGGCGGCGGCCCACATGGCCAAGAACGAGCCCGAGGACGAGGAGCGCGGCGTCATCATCAACACCGCCTCGATCGCCGCCTTCGAGGGCCAGATCGGTCAGGTCGCCTACACCGCAGCCAAAGCCGGTATCGCCGGGATGTGCCTGACCGCCGCGCGCGACCTCGGATCGCTGGGCATCCGGGTGCTGGCCATCGCGCCGAGCCTGTTCGCGACCGGGTTGACCAAGGGCATCCCCGACGAATACGCCACCGCCCTGACCAAGGACGCGGCGTTTCCCAAGCGGCTGGGCCGGCCCGAGGAGTACGCCAAGCTGGCCGCGGCCATCGTGGACAACCCGATGCTCAACGGGCAGTGCCTGCGGTTGGACGCGGGGCAGCGGTTCGCGCCCAAGTGAACCGGGCCCCGTACCTTTCAGTACGCTCGGTGCACCGGCTCGGCTGAGTCCGTCGCATCCACGAGGAGGCCCTGATGGGTATCGCACTGACCGACGACCATCGCGAACTCGCAGAGGTAGCTCGGGGGTTCCTCACCGCGCAGAAGGCGCGCTGGGCCGCGCGTGAGCTGCTGGACGCCGCCGACGAGGCCCGGCCACCGTTCTGGTCGGACCTCGTCGAGCTCGGTTGGCTTGGGCTGCACCTCGACGAGGCGCACGGCGGCTCCGGGTACGGGCTGCCCGAATTGGTGGTGGTGGTCGAGGAACTCGGCCGGGCGGTGGCGCCGGGACCGTTTGTGCCCACCGTGATCGCCTCGGCGGTGATCGCCGCCGACGGCACCACGACCAAAAGGGCCCGGCTGCTGCCCGGCCTGATCGACGGCACCGTCACCGCCGGGGTCGGTGTGGGTGGTGCGGTCCGCGTCGAGAACGGGGTGGCCAGCGGCGACGCCGGCATCGTGCTGGGCGCGGGACTGGCCGACCTGCTGGTGATCACCACCGGCGAGGACGTGCTGGTGCTGGACCGGGATCGGGCCGGGGTGTCGGTCGAGGTGCCCGAGAACCTGGACCCCACCCGGCGCTCCGGGCGGGTGCGGCTGACCGATGTCGCCGTCACCGACGACGCATCCTGCCCGCCGCTTACGAATCCGTGCGGGCTCGGGCGCGGACGCTGCTGGCCGCCGAGGCGGTCGGCGGCGCGGCCGACTGCGTGCAGACCGCGGTCGACTACGCCAAGGTGCGCCAACAGTTCGGCCGCACCATCGCCACCTTCCAGCGGT
>PPEA01000413.1 GCA_002967005.1 Mycobacterium talmoniae | reverse complement strand
CGGCGACACCCCCGCCCGGGACGTGTTCGAGGCCACCGCGGCCGGGGTCACCCGGGCCAACAGCCTGGACCTGCCACCGGAGGCCGAGCAGCTGCGCACCGCGATTCGTGCCGACGCCGCCGAGATCGCCGCGCTGGACGGGGATGCGCAGCGGGACAAGCTGATCGAGACCGGCTACATCATGCCGCACTGGCCCAAGCCGTGGGGCCGCGCGGCGACCGCGGTCGAGCAGCTGGTGATCGAAGAGGAGTTCACCGCCGCCGGCATCAAACGGCCCGACTATTCGATCACCGGCTGGGTGATCTTGACGCTGATCCAGCACGGAACCGATTCGCAGATTGAACGATTCGTGGAGAAGGCGCTGCGCCAGGACGAGGTGTGGTGCCAGCTGTTCTCCGAGCCCGACGCCGGATCGGATGCGGCGGCGGTCAAGACGCGGGCGGTCCGGGTCGACGGCGGCTGGAAGATCAACGGGCAGAAGGTGTGGACGTCGGGGGCGCACTACTGTCGGCGCGGGCTGGCCACCGTGCGCACCGACCCCGACGCCGCCAAGCACGCCGGGATCACCACCGTCATCGTCGACATGAAGGCGCCCGGGGTGGAGGTGCGCCCGCTGCGCCAGATCACCGGCGGCTCGGACTTCAACGAGGTGTTCTTCAACGACGTGTTCGTGCCCGACGAGGATGTGGTCGGCGAACCCAACACCGGCTGGACCGTCGCCCGGGCGACGCTGGGCAACGAGCGGGTCAGCATCGGCGGCGGCGGGTCGTATTACGAAGGGGTGGCGCAGCTGCTGGTCGGGCTGACCCAGCAGCACGAAGACCAGCTGGCGGGCGCCCGGGTGCGGGTCGGCAACTTCTTGGCCTCAGAGCATGCGCTGCGGTTGCTGAACCTGCGTCGCGCCGCCCGCGCCATCGAGGGCGCCGGACCGGGTCCGGAAGGCAACGTCACCAAGCTGACCCTGGCCGAGCACATGGGTGAGGGCGCGGCGATCTGGGCGGCGCTGCTGGGGCCGGAGGTCGCGCTGACCGACGGGCCCGCCGCGCTGACCGGCCGGATGGTGATGGGCGCGCGCGGGATGGCGATCGCCGGCGGCACTTCGGAGGTGACCCGCAACCAGATCGCCGAGCGGATCCTCGGCATGCCCCGCGACCCCCTGATCAAGTAACCCGGCGAGCAGACGTAAAAGCCCCATCTAGAGCCGGGTTTGGGGGCTTTTGCGTCTGTTCGCGCTAGGTGGTGACGGGCACGAACACCGGGGCGTCGCCGTCGAACCGGGCTACCACCGGCATCCCGCATGCCACCGAATCCGGTTCGCAGTCCACGATGTTGGCGGCCACCCGCAGCCCCTCCTGTTCGTCCAGCTCGACGATGGCGATGACGTAGGGGACCGCCAGGCTCGGGTTGAACCGGTGGTGGTTGACCGTGTAGGTGAACACCGTGCCGCGGCCGGACACCGGCCGGGCCATCAGCGCGGCGCCGCAGTCGGGGCAGTCGCCGGCAGGGGGATGCACCCAGCGGGCGCACTCGCCGCAATACTCGATGAGCAGTTGGTCTGCTGACACGTCAAATACAGTACGACGTAGGGGACAAGCCGAACGGACGGTGCCGATGCGCTACTTCGAGAAGGACGCGATCCTGTCCGGTGTCGGGATCTCGCGGATCGGCCGTCGTACCGGCATTCCCGCACTGGAGCTGACGGTGGAGGCGGTGCGCGCCGGGATCGCCGACGCCGGGCTGGCGCCCGCCGATATCGACGGCATCGCCACCCTGGGTGACACGCCGGCCGCCGAGACCACCGCCGCGCTGGGCATCGAGGCGCTCGACTGCGGCGCCGGATTCGACACCGGCGGGCTGCTGTCCC
>PPEA01000412.1 GCA_002967005.1 Mycobacterium talmoniae | reverse complement strand
CGGGGCGGGCAGAGGCTCGGGAGCGCGCTGGCGCGGCTGATGGAGCCGGGCCCCGACGGGCCCCGGGTCGGGCCGATGAGCGACGTGGCCGACCTGCTGGCGGCACATGCCTACTCCGGCGCGAACTGGCTGGCGCTCGCCTGCCGTCGGCATATGCAGCTCTACGGCACCACCAAGGAACAGCTGGGCTGGTTGGCGATCAACAGTCGGCGTAATGCGGCGCTCAATCCGCTTGCGGTCTACCGGGATCCGATGACGATGGCCGACTACCTGGCCGCTCGTCCGGTGTCGACACCGTTCGGGCTGTACGACTGTGACGTCCCGGTCGACGGCTCGATCGCGGTGGTTGTGTCGGGCGCGGCGTACGGGCCCGACTGCCCGCACCGCCCGGTGGCGGTGGAGGCGATCGGCGGATCCGACGGTGCCGGCGGCTGGTTTCACCGCCCGGACTACCCGAAGATGGCGTCGGTAGACGCGGCGGCGCAGCTGTGGTCACGCACCGATCTGACCCCGGCCGACCTGGATATCGCCGAACTCTACGACGGGTTCACCTTCCTCACGCTGGCGTGGTTAGAAGCCCTGGGGGTGTGCGGCGACGGCGAGTCCGGCCCCTTTGTCGAGGGTGCGGGGCGGATCGCCCTGGACGGCGCGCTGCCGCTGAACACCTACGGCGGGCAGCTGTCGGCCGGGCGGATGCACGGCTACTGGGTGCTGCACGAGGCCTGCCTGCAGCTGCGCGGGCAGGCCCGGGAACGGCAGTTGGTCCGCCGGCCGGAGGTCGCCGTGGTGGGGGTGGGCGGCGGCCCGATCGCCGGCTGCATGCTGCTGACAAGTTGAGGAGGACACCGGATGGCTACTACCGTCGCCGACCAGATGATCGCGGCGCTCAAACACAGTGGTGTGCAGCGGGTCTACGGGATCCCGGGGGACAGCCTCAACGGCTTCACCGACGCGATCCGCCGCACCGGCGACTTCACCTGGGAGCTGGTCCGTCACGAGGAGACCGCCGCGTTCGCCGCGGCCGCCGACGCCGGGCTG
>PPEA01000411.1 GCA_002967005.1 Mycobacterium talmoniae | reverse complement strand
CGGCGGCCGGCGCAGCTGGCGGCGCAGCGCCGCCATCAGGTCGCGGTTGCGCACCGGGTGGTCGCTGGCGGCCACCACCACCCCGGACGGGACGGCGATCCCCGGCGTCAGGCCCAAGCAGGCCCGCACGACCGCCAGCCAGTCGGCGCGGTGAATCCAGGAGAACCACTGCCGCCCGCTGCCCACGCGTCCGCCCAGGCCGGCCTTGGTCAGCGACACCAGCCGGGCCAGCGCCGGCGAGGCCGGGTCCAGCACGATCGAGGTGCGCAGGATGACGCCGTGACCGGTGTGGGCCCCGTCGAAGGCCTCCTCCCACGGCTTGGCCACACCGGTCATCTGCGGCAACCCCGTTGGCAGCGGCGTGGATTCGTCGCAGCGGGTTTCCCCGGCATCCGACCAGATCGCGGTGGTGCTGGCCTGGATCCAGTGCGCCAGCGGCGAACTCAATTGCCGGCTGGCCGCCACCAACGCGCGGGTGGGCAGGACCCGGCTGTCGCGCAACGCGGCGACATTGCGTTTGGTGGGGCGGCAGTCGACGAGTTTGCCGGCCAGGTTGATCAGCGCGGTGTTGGCGCCGTCCAGCTCGACGGCCCAGTCGCCGACCGTGCGGCCGTCCCAGCTCACCTGCCGCACCGGCAGCGCCGGGTTGACCCGACGGGTCAGGATCACCACCTCGTGGCCGCGGCCGCCCAGGTCGGCGGCGATCAGGCGGCCCAGCGCTCCGCTGCCACCGGCGAGGACGACCTTGAGTTCCGGGTTCACACCCCAGACGCTAATCCGCCGCCGATCAGCCTGGCCAAGATATACCCCAGGGGGTATAGTCGGTGGCATGACACACCACCACGACGTACTGACCGAGCTGAATCCGCAACACCGCGCGTTGCGCGAGATGATCCCCGACGTGTACCGCGGGTTCGGCGAGATGAGCAAGGCCGCGCTGCAAGACGGGGCGCTGGACACGAAATTCAAGGAACTGATCGCGATGGCTATCGGCGTCGTGCATGGCTGCGACGGTTGCATCGCCTCGCACGCTCGGGGCGCCGCGCGGGCCGGCGCGACCAAGGAGGAGGCCGCCGAGGCGATCGGGGTCAGCATCTTGATGCACGGCGGGCCGGCCACGATCTACGGTGCCCGCGCCTACAACGCCTTCTGCGAGTTCGCCGACACCACCGCGGCCGTGTAGCCATGATCGGCGACCAAGACAGCATTGCCGCGGTGCTGAACCGGCTGCGGCGCGCCCAAGGCCAGTTGGCCGGTGTGATCTCGATGATCGAACAGGGGCGCGACTGCAAGGACGTCGTCACCCAACTGGCCGCGGTGTCCCGCGCACTGGACCGGGCCGGCTTCAAGATTGTCGCCACCGGGCTGCGGGAATGCCTGACCGGGGCCGGGGCCGACGGCGCCGCCCCGCTGACCGAGGCGGAACTCGAGAAATTGTTCCTCGCGCTGGCGTGAGAAAGGAATCCAGCATGGGCGTCGCGTTATCGACCACATTGCACACCTCATTCGACGACGCGGTCACCCGCACTCGGGAAGCGTTGGCCCGGCAGGGCTTTGGTGTGCTCACCGAGATCGACATGAAGGCCACGTTGAAGGCCAAGCTCGGCGAGGACATGGAGGACTACCTGATCCTCGGCGCCTGCAATCCGGGCTTCGCCCACCGGGCGGTCAACGCCTACCGCCAGATCGGTGTGCTGCTGCCCTGCAATGTGGTGGTACGCGCCGATCCCGACGCACCCGGGACCGTCATCGTCGACGCGATGGACCCGCGGCTGATGGTCACGGTGACCGACGAGCCCGGACTGACCGAGATCGCCGAGCAGGTCACCGCGCTGCTGCAGGACGCCCTGCGCGAGGTCGCCGGCGGGTAATCAAGTTGCACGGTCGGCGAACCGGCGGCTAGCCTTGGCGATCGTGCGTCATCTTCTCGTAGTAGCCAGCACCCGCAGCGGGGTCTGATCCAGACCGACCCCCCGCTGTGGGTCGGAAGCTACTACCCGTCGGTCGCTGATTTCGAGCAGAGAAGACCGACACATGAGCACCACCTCCACCATCACCAACGTCACACCGCGAGTCGCCGACCAGTTCGGGGCGCCGTTACCGCGTGGGCTGCGCGAGCAGGCCGACGCGATGACCTGGGAAAACTTTGTCGCCGCCTACGGGCACACCGCGGGCCCGGTGCGGCTGGGCCAGTGGGCCTGCACCGACACCGAACGCCCCGCCACCCGGCTGGGGCCGCAGGCCCGCGGCTATCAGGCCACCATCGCCGTCGGCGACCGGATCGACACCTCCACGGCCGCCGCGACCGGCCCGCTGGCCGCGTTGACCGCCATGCTGCACCAGCGCGGCATCGCCGTCGAGATCCTGCGCTTTCACCAGCTGACGTCCGGTGCACACACCGCCACGTTCATCGAGGGCTCCGACGGTGTTCGCGCGCAGTGGGCGATGGGCTGGTCGACCGACCCGACGCAGTCCGCGCTATCCGCGGTGATCACCTGCGCCAACCGGCTGTATGGCTGACCCTCGGGCGCGAGCGTGCACAAAATGCCAGCTCAGCGGGCTGTTCGCTGGCATTTTGCGCACGCTCGCCGCGGGTAAGGGAGGGTAAGCCGCGGCGGAACGCGCCCCTACAGCGGACGCAGGACCAGGGGCATGCCGTCCATCGGGATGGGCATGCCGCCGTAGTCCCAGCGCGGCTGGTAGCCGGGGTGGGCCAGCTCCAGCCGGTAGCGGCGCAGCAGCCGGTGGATGACGGTCTTGACCTCCAACCGGCCGAACACCATCCCGATACACTTGTGCGCCCCGCCACCGAACGGCGCGAACGCATAGCGGTGCTTCTTGTGTTCGGCGCGCGGCTCGGTGAAGCGCTCCGGGTCGAACTGGCGCGGGTTGGTGTACAGCTCCGGCAGCCAGTGGTTCATCCCCGGCCAGGTCACCACGTTGGTGCCGGCCGGCACGTAGTAGCCCAACAGGTCGGTGTCGCGCACCGTCTGGCGCATGTTGAACGGCAACGGCGTCACCAGCCGCAGCGACTCGTCCATCACCAGGTCCAGCGTCTCCAGCTTCTCCAGCGACTCGATGTCCAGCGGGCCGTCGCCCAGCCGGGCCGACTCGTCACGGGCCCGTTCCTGCCACTCCGGGTGGGCGGCCAGGTGGTAGGCCATGGTGGTGACCGTCGACGTGGTGGTGTCGTGGGCGGCCATCATCAAAAAGATCATGTGGTTGACGATGTCGTCGTCGCTGAAGCTGTTGCCGTCCTCGTCGGCGGTGTGACACAGCACGGTCAGCATGTCGGTGCCCTCGGCGTTGCGGCGCTCGGTGACCCGTTCGGCGAAGTAGTCCTCGAGCACCTTGCGGCCCTGCAGGCCCTGCCACCACTTGAACGGCGGCACCGAGGTCCGGATGATCGCGCCGCCGGCCCGGGTGGTCTGGCAGAACGCCTTGTTCACCTTGGTCACCAGCGCGTGGTCGCTGCCCGGTTCGTGGCCCATGAACACCACCGAGGCGACGTCGAGGGTGAGTTCCTTCACCGCCGGGTACACCAGGAAGCGCGCGTCGTTGGTGGGCCAGTCGGTCACGATCGAGCTGGCCACCCGGTCGATGTGTTCGACGTAGCTGGCCAGCCGGGGCCGGGTGAAGGCCTCCTGCATGATCCGCCGGTGCCCCATGTGCTCGTCGAAGTCGAGCATCATCAAGCCCCGGTTGAAGAACGGGCCGATGACCGGTTCCCAGCCCTTCTGCGAGTAGTCCTTCTTGCGGTTGGAAAAGATCGTCTGGGTGGCGTCGGGCCCCAGCGCAACGATCGACGGCAGGATCGGCGAATCGGCGAAGGTGACCGGGCCGCGGGTGTTGTACAGAAACAGCGGGAAGTCGGGCCCCTGCCGGAACATCTCGACGATGTGCCCCAGGATCGGCAGGCCCGAATCGCCAACGATGGGCTTGAGGTCACTGCCCGGCGGCGGGTCGGCCAGCTTCTTTTGCGGCCAGTCCACGCTCAGCAGCCGCTTTTCCAGCAAGCCCATGCCGGGGATGGTGTTCACCGTCGGGGTGAACCGGCGCTTGGCCTGGTCGAGCAGGTATCGCGGGGTACTGATGGTCGTCATCGACGCTCCTTAACGGGCCGAAAAGATTGTGGTAACCGTCACTTGGCCCCTATCCTTCGGTTAAACTTGACGCCTGTCAAGTTTGATTCTCGCGTGGCGTGGGGCAAGGTCGAGGCGTGACACAGCAGGAACAAGCCGCGCCGACCCGGCGCGGCGACCGACAGCGGCAGGCGATCCTGCAGGCGGTCCGCGACCTGCTGCAGGAAAAGCCGTTCGCGGAGCTGTCGGTGAGCACCATCAGCGACCGCGCGGGGTGGCCCGCTCCGGGTTCTACTTCTACTTCGACTCCAAGTACGCGGTGCTGGCCCAGATCCTCGCCGAGGCCACCCACGAGCTCGAAGAGCTCACCCAATACTTCGCGCCGCGGGGCAATGACGAGTCGCCGGCCGCGTTCGCCAAGCGGATGGTGGGCAGCGCGGCCGCCGTCTACGCCCACAACGATCCGGTGGTGCGGGCCTGCAACGTCGCCCGCAATACCGACGCCGAGATCCGCGAGATCCTCGATGCCCAGATGAGCACCGTGATCGACCAGATCGTCGCCGTCGTGCAAGACGAGATCGCGGCGGGTACCGCGCACCCGATCAGCGACGACATCCCGGCCCTGGTGCGCACCCTGGGGGTGACCACCGCGCTGATGCTCTCCGGCGACACGTCCTACCTGGGGCCCGACCGTGACGTGCAGCGCGGCGTGCGCGTGCTCGAGGCGCTGTGGCTGAACGCGCTGTGGGGCGGCGCCGACACACTTGACGGTTAGCCGCCCCGCCTCCCGGTACCGCCGGTATCGTCTCCACCCGTGGCCAACCTCAAGCAGCACTACTCGGGTAAGCGGTGTTTTATCACCGGAGCGGCCAGCGGCATCGGGCGCGCCACCGCGCTGCGGCTGGCCGCCCTGGGCGCCGAGCTGTATCTGACCGACCGCAACGCCGACGGGCTGGGCGACACCGTCGCCGACGCGCAGGCGCTGGGCGCGCAGGTGCCCGAGCACCGGGCGCTCAACATCGCCGACTACGACGAGGTCGCCGCGTTCGCCGCCGACATCCATGCCCGGCACCCGGCGATGGACATCGTGATGAACATCGCCGGCGTGTCGGCGTGGGGCACCGTCGACCGGCTGTCCCACGACCAGTGGAGCAAGATGGTCGCGATCAACCTGATGGGCCCGATCCACGTCATCGAGGAGTTCCTGCCGCCGATGGTGGCCGCCGGGCGGGGCGGGCAGCTGGTCAACGTGTCCTCGGCCGCCGGCCTGGTCGCCCTGCCCTGGCACGCCGCCTACAGCGCCAGCAAATACGGGCTGCGCGGGGTGTCGGAGGTGCTGCGCTTCGATCTGGCCCGGCACCGCATCGGGGTCTCGGTGGTGGTGCCCGGCGCGGTGAAGACCCCGCTGGTCAACACCGTCGAAATCGCCGGCGTGGACCGCGAGGACCCCAACGTGGAGCGCTGGGTGGCCCGGTTCGCCGGACATGCGGTGTCCCCGGAGAAGGCAGCCGACAAGATCCTGGCCGGGGTGGCCAAGAACCGCTACCTGATCTACACCTCGGCCGACATCCGGGCGCTGTACGCGTTCAAGCGGCTGGCGTGGTGGCCCTACAGCGTCGCGATGCGGCAAGTCAACGTGGTGTTCAGCCGGGCGCTGCGCCCCGGTGCGCCCACCCGTTAGCGGGTGCCCCACTCCCATGCCGGGGTGGTCTGCAGGCCCTGCCCGGTGACCCGGGTCTCGCCGAAGTCCTTGTAGAGCTCGACCTCCGCCGCGTCGGGGCCGAGGAACTCCAGCAACGACCGCGCGTGGGTGACCACCACCACCTGGGTCTGGGTGGCGGCGGCGCGGATCAGCCCGGCCAGCGGCGCGACCAGATCCGGGTGCAGCGAGGTCTCCGGCTCGTTGAGCACCATCAGCGACGGCGGTTGCGGGCTGAGCAGCGCGGCCGCCCACAGCAGGAAGCGCAGGGTGCCGTCGGAGAGTTCGGCCGCCCGCAACGCCCGCAGCATGCCGCGCTGGTGCAGTTGCAGGTCGAACAGCCCGTCGGAGCGCGCGACCGACACCGTCGCACCGTCGAACGCGGCGCCGACCGCGTGGTGCAGCTCGTCGCCGCCGGATTCGATGATGGTTTGCACCGCGGCGGCCAGGTCGGCGCCGTCGTCGGCGAGCACCGGGGTGCGGGTGCGACCTGCGGGCGCCGCGCCGGG
>PPEA01000410.1 GCA_002967005.1 Mycobacterium talmoniae | reverse complement strand
CACCGGCCATCGACGCCGGCGCGCAGCAACCGTCCCGGTCGGCGCGAGCAGGGCCTCGGTGTCGTCGAGGTCGATCGTGGCGCTGGTGGCATTCACCGCGCCACCTCGGTCTGCGCGCCGGCCGCGGCGATTTCGGCCGCGACCTGGCTGACCACCGCGTCGACGTCGTCGACGCAGCGGGCCTCCACGTTCAGCCGCAGCAACGGCTCGGTGTTGGAGCTGCGCAGGTTGAACCAGCTGCCGTCGCCCAGGTCCACCGTCACCCCGTCCAGGTGGTCGATGGAGTGGATCCGGGTGCCGAACGACTTCAGCACCGCCTCGGTGGCCGCGGCGGCGTCGGTGACAGTGAAGTTGATCTCGCCGGAGGATTCGTAGCGCTGATAGTCGGTGGTCAGCTCGGACAGCGGGCGCTGCTGCTCACCGAGCGCGGCCAGCACGTACAGCGCCGCCAGCATGCCCGAATCGGCGCCCCAGAAGTCCCGGAAGTAGTAGTGCGCCGAGTGTTCGCCACCGAAGATGGCGCCGGTTTCGGCCATCAACGCCTTGATGTAGGAATGCCCGACCCGGGCACGCACCGGGGTCCCGCCCCGCTCGACCACCAACTCCGGCACCGCCCGCGAGGTGATCAGGTTGTGGATCACCGTCGCGCCGATTTCGCGCTGCAGTTCCCGGGCGGCGACCAACGCGGTGACCGCCGACGGCGAGACCGGCTCCCCCCGCTCGTCGACGACGAAGCACCGGTCGGCGTCCCCGTCGAAGGCGAGCCCGATATCGGCGCCGGTGGCCCGCACGTGCTGCTGCAGGTCGACCAGGTTGGCCGGGTCCAGCGGGTTGGCTTCATGGTTGGGAAAGGTGCCGTCCAGCTCGAAATACAACGGCAACAACGTGATCGAGCCGATCGCGCCCAGCACGGCCGGCGCGGTGTGGCCGGCCATGCCGTTGCCGGCGTCGACCGCCACCTTAAGCGGACGCAGCCCGGCGGTGTCCACCAACGAGCGCAGGAACGCGCCGTAGTCGGCCAGCACATCCTGATCGGTGACGGCGCCCGGCGCGCCGTCGTAGCCCGGGACCCCGGCGATCACCTCGTCGCGGATCACGCCCAGCCCGGTGTCCGCACCGACCGGCTTGGCGCCCGCCCGGCACAGCTTGATGCCGTTGTAGGCGGCCGGGTTGTGGCTGGCGGTGAACATCGCGCCCGGGCAATCCAGCAAACCGGAGGCGAAATACAGCTGGTCGGTGGAGGCCAACCCGATCTGCACCACGTCGAGGCCCTGACTGGTCACCGCGGCGGCGAAGGCCGACGCCAGCGGCGGCGAGCTGTCCCGCATATCGTGGCCGACCACCACCCGGCGCGCGCCCTCACCGCGCACCAGCCGGGCAAAGGCGGCGCCGACGTCGGCCACAAAGGATTCGTCGATCTCCGCACCGACCAGGCCGCGCACGTCGTACGCCTTGATCACACGGTGGACAGCCGCAGCGGGCCGAGACATTGACAGGGCTCCTGACGATGGGGACTTCTTCTGAGCAAGCCTAGCCCGGCTCGGTGCGTTGACTCTGCGCCTACCAGACGGGTTACTCGAACTTTTGCGGGGTGACGGCAGAGTCAACGCCGAAATGCCGGGTGTCAGTCGGCGGGGTCGGGCAGCACCCGCAGGTGGCCACGCCGACGGCCGGTGCCGACCGGCCGCGGCGGGGGCGGCGCCAACACGCTGCTGGCCGGCGCGCC
This sequence comes from Mycobacterium talmoniae, assembly GCA_002967005.1. GTDB lineage: Bacteria > Actinomycetota > Actinomycetes > Mycobacteriales > Mycobacteriaceae > Mycobacterium > Mycobacterium talmoniae. The sequence continues at coordinate 8,786 of PPEA01000410.1, read as the reverse complement.
GGCATGCGAGGGTGACAGCTGGCCGTCCGGTTCGGAGAATCCGCTGACCGGCGCGGCGCTCGCCACCGGGCCTTCGCGCACCGCGTCGGCGAGGGCCACCAGGTCGTCCTCATCGGGGTGGGTGGGCAGCGGGCCGGCGTGCCGGACCAGCTCCCAGCCGCGCGGCGCGGTGATGCGGCTGGCGTGGCTGACGCACAGGTCCCAGGAGTGCGGTTCCCGCGCGGTGGCCAGCGGGCCGATCACGGCCGTCGAATCCGAGTACACGAACGTCAGCGTCGCCACCGCGTAGTGCGGACACCCGGGCCGGCAGCAGCGGCGGGGAACATTCACGCCTGCGAGGCTATCGTGGACAAACGGCTGTGCCGCACCGGACACGCGCATTCACGCCGGGGGCTATGTCCAACCGTTACCATCGGCGCGTGTCCGATTCGCGCAGCTCTCGCCGCGGCGCTGCCCCGGCCGCTGGCCGAACCGGCGCTGGCCCACCAGCGGTAAGCCGTCCGACTTTGCTGGCCCGCTTTGCGGCCAGCGGCGTCGGCGGGGTTGTCGGTGGCCGGTGGTAGACCTGGTGTCATGACGAGCGGCACCGGTAAATGTGATCTGCGACACGCCGTGCGGCACGCCGCGGCAGGGCTTACGACCTGGGAATTTCACGAATGTTGTTCAGAACATCTTGTATCGCTTCTCAACGTCACCCACTAGGTGTAGTGTTTTGAGCACCGCCAGACCACAAGATCCACCCGAACGGCGGGCCACCAAGTCGGTCACCGGGAGTGTGATTGATACGGCCCTCCGAACGGGGAATTTCGCGGCCCGACGGTCCGCTGAACACCAGTGCGTAGGCAGTACCCGACCCGTTACCCGTCCGTTGTCAAATTTCGCTGAGGAGCTGTGCCGCCGATGACCATCACCGTGTACACCAAGCCCGCATGCGTGCAGTGCAACGCCACCTACAAGGCGTTGGACAAACAGGGCATTGCCTACCAGAAAGTCGACATCAGCGTGGACTCGGAAGCCCGGGACTACGTGATGGCGCTGGGGTATCTGCAGGCCCCGGTGGTGGTGGCCGGCGACGAGCACTGGTCGGGGTTCCGGCCCGACCGGATCAAGGCGCTCGCGGAGACCGCGCTCAGCGCCTAATCGGCGGTGTGTACGCGGGGTCGGCTCCGCGTGTGGGGGAGCACTTAGGAGGTCGTGATGCAGTCCGGCGGTTTGGTGTACTTCTCATCGGTCTCGGAGAACACCCACCGCTTCGTGCAGAAGCTGGGTCTTCCCGCGACCCGGATCCCGCTGCACGGCCACATCGAGGTGGACCAGCCCTATGTGCTGGTGCTGCCCACCTACGGTGGCGGGCACAAGACCCCGAACATCAACGACGGGGCCTATGTCCCCAAACAGGTCATCAAGTTTTTGAACAACGAACACAACCGGGCGTTGCTGCGCGGCGTCATCGCCGCCGGCAACAACAACTTCGGTGCGGAGTTCTGCTACGCCGGCGAGGTGATCTCGCGCAAGTGCGGGGTGCCGTACCTGTACCGCTTCGAATTAATGGGGACCGCCGAGGACGTGGAGACCGTCCGCGCGGGTTTGGCTGACTTCTGGAAGGACGACACGTGTCACCAACGGCCGCAACTGCAGAGCCTGTAACGACGTCCGCGCACACCGCGGAGCAGGGCGAGACGGACTACCACGCCCTCAACGCGATGCTGAACCTGTACGACGCGGACGGCAAGATCCAGTTCGACAAGGACCGCGAGGCCGCCCACCAGTACTTCCGCGAGCACGTCAACCAGAACACGGTGTTCTTCCACGACCTCGACGAGAAGCTGGACTACCTCATCCAGAAGAACTACTACGAGCGTGAGGTGCTCGACCAGTACAGCCGCAACTTCGTCAAGGAGCTGCTGGGGCGCGCCTACGCCAAGAAGTTCCGGTTCCCGACGTTTTTGGGCGCGTTCAAGTACTACACCTCCTACACGCTGAAAACCTTTGACGGCAAACGCTATCTGGAGCGGTTCGAGGACCGGGTCGTCATGGTGGCGCTGACACTGGCGGCCGGGGACACCGTGCTGGCGGAAAAGCTGGTCGAGGAGATCATCGACGGCCGGTTCCAGCCGGCCACGCCGACGTTTTTGAACTCCGGCAAAAAGCAGCGCGGCGAGCCGGTGAGTTGTTTTCTTTTGCGCATCGAGGACAACATGGAGTCGATCGGCCGGTCGATCAACTCCGCGCTGCAACTGTCCAAGCGCGGCGGGGGAGTGGCGTTGCTGCTGTCCAACATTCGCGAACACGGCGCGCCGATCAAGAACATCGAAAACCAGTCCTCGGGCGTCATCCCGATCATGAAGCTGCTGGAGGACTCGTTCTCCTACGCCAACCAGCTGGGCGCGCGCCAGGGCGCCGGGGCGGTGTACCTGCACGCCCATCACCCCGACATCTACCGGTTCTTAGACACCAAACGCGAGAACGCCGACGAGAAGATCCGGATCAAGACGCTGAGCCTGGGCGTAGTGATCCCCGACATCACCTTCGAGCTGGCCAAGAAGAACGAGGACATGTACCTGTTCTCGCCGTATGACGTCGAGCGGGTTTACGGGCTGCCGTTCGCCGACATCTCGGTCACCGAGAAGTACTACGAGATGGTCGACGACTCGCGCATCCGCAAGTCCAAGATCAAGGCGCGGGAGTTCTTCCAGACGCTGGCCGAGCTGCAGTTCGAGTCGGGCTACCCGTACATCATGTTCGAGGACACCGTGAACCGGGCCAACCCGATCGACGGCAAGATCACCCACTCCAACCTGTGCTCGGAGATCCTGCAGGTGTCCACCCCGTCGGAATTCAACGACGATCTGTCGTATGCCAAGGTGGGCAAGGACATTTCCTGCAACCTCGGGTCGCTGAACATCGCCAAGGCGATGGACTCGCCGGACTTCGCGCAAACCATCGAGGTGGCGATTCGGGCGCTGACCGCGGTGAGCGATCAGACCCACATCACCTCGGTGCCCTCCATCGAGCAGGGCAACAACGATTCGCACGCCATCGGGCTGGGGCAGATGAACCTGCACGGCTACCTGGCGCGGGAGGGCATCTTCTACGGGTCCGACGAGGGTGTGGACTTCACCAACATCTACTTCTACACGGTGTGCTACCACGCGCTGCGGGCGTCGAACCGGCTTGCGATTGAGAGGGGTACGCGGTTCGCCGGCTTCGAGAAATCCAAGTACGCCACCGGGGAGTTCTTCGACAAGTACACCGAGCAGGTGTGGGAACCAAAGACCGACAAGGTGCGTCGGCTGTTCGCCGACGCCGGCATCCGCATCCCCAACCAGGACGACTGGCGTCGGCTCAAGGCCTCGGTGGCCGAGCACGGCATCTACAACCAGAACCTGCAGGCGGTGCCGCCGACCGGGTCGATCTCCTACATCAACCACTCGACCAGCTCGATCCACCCGATCGTGTCCAAGGTCGAGATCCGCAAGGAAGGCAAGATCGGCCGGGTGTACTACCCGGCGCCGTACATGACCAACGACAACCTGGAGTACTACCAGGACGCCTACGAGATCGGCTACGAGAAGATCATCGACACCTACGCCGCGGCCACCCAGCACGTGGACCAGGGCCTGAGCCTGACGCTGTTCTTCAAGGACACCGCCACCACGAGGGATGTCAACAAGGCGCAGATCTACGCCTGGCGCAAGGGGATTAAGACGCTGTACTACATCCGGCTGCGGCAGATGGCGTTGGAAGGGACTGAGGTGGAGGGTTGCGTCAGCTGCATGTTGTAATGCGGGTGCCTCTACGCCGCGAGTCGGAATGTCCCGACGCTCAGTGGGCGTGTCGCGTCGCAGATTTCAGCCTCGGCGAGCGCGCTCCGCATGCAGCGCTTTGACGCGCCGCTGCTCGCTCAGCACGGCCTGGTAGCTCTCGCGTTCGGCGACCAGCCACTCCGGCTTCTCCGCGAGCAGCGCATTGATCTGCTCGGTGGTGAGTGCGTTCTCGACGCCGCCGCGCGCGAGACCGGCGATCGAGATACCCAGTTTGGCGGCCACGAGATTCTTCGGGTGCGGCCCGTTCTTACGCAGGTCCTGGAGCCACTGCGGCGGGTCGGCCTGCAGGGCGGCGAGCTCGGCGCGGGTGATCGGCTTCTGCTGGAATTCCGCCGGCGTCGCGGGCAGGTACACGTCCAGCTTCTTCGCCGCCGTGGCGGGTTTCATGGACTGTGTGTTCGGCCTGCTCATGGAAGCAGCCTATCGGTAGCCTGATGCGGTGACGCCGCTCCGTCTCACCCTCGGGTACGTCCCCGGCGGGACGCCCGCGAAGTGGGCGCGGATCTGGGCGGAGCGCCACCCGGAGGTGCCGCTGCAGTTGTGCGCGATCGCCGCGGCCGACGCGCCCGATGCCGTGCGGGCCGGCACCGTCGACGTGGCGTTGCTTCGGCTGCCGGCCGACACGTCGGGGCTGGCCGTCATCCCGCTCTACGAGGAGACCACGGTGGTCGTGGTGCCGACCGACCACCTTCTCACTGCCGCCGACGAGATCGCGGCCGCGGACCTCGACGGCGAGCCGAGGCTGCTCCCACTCGACGACGTCGTCGCCTGGGCGGGCGCTCCCGGAACCCCGGTCGAGCATCGGCCCGAAACCACCAAGGACGCAATAGAACTCGTCGCCGCAGGGATCGGTGTGCTCATCGTTCCGCAGTCGCTGGCGCGGCTATATCACCGCAAGGACCTCACCTACCGACCCATCACCGATGCGCCCACCTGCCCGGTGGCGCTTGCCTTCCCGGAGGGGCCGCAGTCGGCCCTGGTCGAAGAGTTCGTCGGGATTGTTCGGGGCCGCAAACCCGGCTCGTCGCGGGGGCAGGCCCAGCCGGCACCGAAACGCACCGCGCGGGGAGAAGACGCTCGCGAAGCAGGCCGCCCGCGCCGCGGCGGGCAAGGCCGCCCGCAAGCCGCGCCGGGCCGGACGTGGACGACGCTGACCGACTACGCAAGCGAGTCACGCCGACGTTTAGCCGGCGACGGGAAACCTGGTCAGCCCAGCGTTCCCCGCAGCGCGGTGAGTCGGGCATACTCGTCGAATTCCGCCGTCGCGGCGTTGCCGCTTACCGGATCGGTGAGCTCCGCCCGGCCCCGGCCTCCGGTCCAGTCGATGGCCCACCCGGACATCTCGGCGAGGCCCTGGACGGCGGAGCGGTGATCCTCGATCGTGCCCGCCCCCAACCCCATCGGCACCCGGGTCAAGAACCGGTGGTCGAGGCGTGGCTGGGTGAAGTCGAGGTGGCCCAGCAGCAGCACTGCGAGTGCGCCTTCTCCGGCGGCGACGATGTAGGTGAGTCCGCCGCCCGTTACTGCAGCGACCACTGCGCCGATCTCGAGGGCGGCGTACTCGGCGGCGAGGGCGGGATCGTCGCTTGGGGGGAAGGCCACCTCGTCGTTCAGCAGGCTGGGGAGGCCGTCTTCGCGACCGCGTTCGAGAATCATCTGGGCGCCCGCGCGACCTCCGACCGGTAGCGCGCGTCCCCAGCGGATCGTCTGCGGCCCGGCCGCGACGCTGGCCATCATTTCGACCGTGGTTTCGATCGTCGCACCCGAGGCCTGGCCGGTGAAGCTGATGGAATCCGCCTTCAAATCCGCGGCAAAGTCGAACTCGCCGTCCAGCCGCTCCTGCAGGCCTTCCCGGAGTTGGAGTTGACTCAGCGCTGCATACAGCGCCCCATAGTCGTGCAGGACGCGCAAGTCCGCGAACGCGATCGCCATATGCCGACACTAATGGTGCGAGGGCCGCCACTCGTGAGGAGGTGTTGGTGTGGCCTCCCGCTAGTCACCGGCCCGATGTCACTCCCGATTGTGCGGATTGATACGCCGACACCGGGGTTTCGCGTATGAAACGGCACAGTCGGCGGCCAGAAAGGCGGCCGAAAGCCTAGTAGCGGTGCTCGGGCGCGCCCTCGGAGTGGGCGTACATGCGGCGCAGCATGAAGTCGCGGAACCGGCCGTTGTCGATGACCTTGATGCCGGCGTTGGCGATCGCCGGGATGCCGGCCAGCTTGTGAAACACCCGGCCGCGCTTGTACTCCCGGCCCCAGGCCGCTTCCATCCGCTGCGCGTAGTTGGTGAAGTTGTCGGGCCCGCCGTTGGTGAGCGCGGCGACCGCGCACTCCCCGGCGGCCAGCCCGGACTCCAGCGCCTTGGAGATGCCCGCCCCCGATGCCGGTTTGCCCGCGCCCAGCGAGTCGCCGGTGAACAACACCCCGGGGCGCCACGGCGGCCAGGCGGTAAAGCCCATCGGCAGCCGCCAGGCCCGCACGGTTTTGGACTTCTTCAACTCGTCGATGCCCGGCAGCTCCCACTCGCGCGGCAGCGTCGCCAAGAACTCGCCCAAGAACTGGGTGGCGTTGATGGCCTGCCAGTTCTTGTAGCTGTTGACGTAGCCCAGCCCGATGTTGACCCGCCCGCCGCCGAGCGGGAACACCCAGCCGTAGCCGGGCAGCTGATCGCCCTGAAACGCCAGCTTGAGGTAGATGTCGAGGGAATCGGTGTCGGGCCGATTGGCCGCCATCTCGGCGCGGATCGCGATCGCCGAGTAGCCGTTGTAGGCCGAGTCCAGTTTGAGTGCCCGCTTGATCGGGGAGTAGGCGCCGTCGGCGGCGATCACCGCGTCGGCCACGACCTGCTCGCCGCTTTTCAACGTCACCCCGGTCACCCGGCCGGCGTCATCCAGGATCGGGCCGACGACCTCGGCGGACTGGCGAACCTCGGCGCCGGCCGATTCGGCATGCTTCAGCAGCAGCGTGTCCAGCTCGGGCCGGCGGGCGACGTGGCCGTGGTCGGGCATGCCGGGGCGGCGCGGAAACGACAACTCCCAGGTACTGGGGCTAAACACCTTCACCCGGTTGACCCGGTGGAACTTGGCGACCTCGTCGGCCAGGCCCATCTTCTGCAGGTAGCTGACCGCCCGCGCGGTCAGGCCGTCGCCGCACGGTTTGTCGCGCGGAAACTCCGCCTTATCCAGCACGACGACGTGGGCGCCGGCCTGTCTGGCCTGCCAGGCGGCCGCCGACCCCGCCGGACCCCCGCCGACAACCACCAGATCGAATCGCTGCGTCACAACATCCCGTTTCGATATTTTCTACAACCGCTCCGATGCTATCGGACCGACGGGTGTCACCGGTCTGCCCTGGTCAGCAACTCTGCAAGCGGTAAGGTGCTTGACGTGCGCAGAGGGACTAAGCCGAGGCCCAGCGGAAACGCCGGGGTCAAGGTCGACGCGCGCAGCGAGCGGTGGCGCGAACACCGCAAGAAGGTGCGCGGCGAGATCGTCGAGGCCGCCTTCCGGGCCATCGACCGGCTGGGCCCGGATCTGAGCGTGCGGGAGATCGCCGAAGAGGCCGGCACCGCCAAGCCGAAGATCTACCGCCACTTCACCGACAAATCCGACCTGTTCCAGGCGATCGGGGCGCGGCTGCGCGACAAGCTGTGGGCGGCGATCTTCCCGTCCATCGACTTCGCCACCAACTCGCTGCGCGACATCATCCGCCGCAGCGTCGAGGAGTACGTGACCCTGGTCGATGAGCACCCCAACGTGTTGCGGTTCTTCATCCAGGGCCGTTTCCCGGAGCAGGGCGAGTCGACGATGCGGACCCTCAACGAAGGCCGCGAGATCACCCTGGCGATGGCCGAGATGTTCAGCAACGAGCTGCGCGAGATGGAACTCAACCGGGAAGCGATCGAGCTGGCCGCGTTCGCCGCGTTCGGCTCGGCGGCGTCGGCCACCGACTGGTGGCTGGGTCCGACGCTGGACAGCCCGCGGCGGATGCCGCACGACGCCTTTGTCGCGCACCTGACGACGATCATGATGGGCGTCATCAACGGCACCGCCGAGAACCTCGGCATCAAGATGGACCCGGACCGGCCGATCCATGAGGTGGTCCCCAACCAGCGACCCGCCTGAGGCGTTAGCGGGGCGCGGTGGCGCCACGCCGCACGAACGGCGCCAGCACCACGCCGACGGTGCAGGTGTGGACGCAAAACCGGACCAGAACCTGCACCCTCGGCGGGCACGACGGGCCGGAGTAGGATCGGCTATCCGGTACCGGCGTTCCCAGGAAGGACGCATCATGACGCTCACCGAGCAGGCCGCCGAGGACGCGGTGCGCCAAGCCCCCGTGCACACCCGGGCGGTCATCATCGGGACCGGGTTCTCCGGTCTGGGGATGGCCATCGCGTTGCAGAAGCAGGGCGTGGACTTCGTCATCCTGGAGAAGGCCGACGAGATCGGCGGCACCTGGCGCGACAACAGCTATCCCGGCTGTGCCTGCGACGTGCCGTCACACCTGTACTCGTTTTCGTTCGAGCCCAAGGCGACCTGGAGCAAGCTGTTCTCGCCGCAGCCGGAGATCCTGGACTACCTCAAGGGGGTCACCGATAAGTACGGTCTGCGCCGCTACATCCGGTTCGGGGCGCTGGTCGACCGCGCGCACTGGGACGACGCCGAATACCGCTGGCACGTATTCACCTCGGATGGCCGCGAGTACGTGGCCCAGTTCCTGATCTCCGGCGCCGGGGCGCTGCACATCCCCCGGCTACCGAACGTCGACGGCATCGACGAATTCGGCGGTGTCTCTTTCCATTCCGCCGAGTGGGACCACAGCGTCGACCTCGCCGGGAAGCGGGTCGCGGTGATCGGCACCCGGGGCCAGCGCGATCCAGATCGTGCCGGAACTGGTGCGCGACGACGCCGGCGTGGCCCAGGTGCAGCTGTATCAGCGCACCCCGCCGTGGGTG
>PPEA01000041.1 GCA_002967005.1 Mycobacterium talmoniae | reverse complement strand
CCGAGCGGGCCAGCCCGGTAACCCGGTGACCGGCGGACAGCAGCTCCGACACGACGGCGGGGCCGGTCAGGCCGGAACCGCCGGTGATGAACACATGCACGAGAGTCCTCCTCGAACTAAGTGGAACACGCTCCGGTTAGTTGGTGACCTTACACAACCGGAACGCGTTCCGCTAGGGTGGACTCGTGCCCCAACCCGTTCGCAGCGACGCGGCGCGCAACCGTCAGGCGCTCATCGACGTCGCGAGCAGGCTGTTCGCCTCGGCCGGTGCCGGCGAGGAGCCGTCGCTGCGGTTGGTTGCCCGCGAGGCCGGTGTCGGCGTCGGGACGCTGTTCCGGCACTTCCCCAGCCGCGAGGCATTGGTCGAGGCCGTCTATCAGGACCAAGTCCGCCGGCTCACCGACGGCGCGGATCGGCTACTAGCGACTTACCCGCCCGCGCAGGCAATGCGTCGCTGGATGGACCTGTTCACCGAGTGGATGGCCACCAAGACCGGCATGCTCGACACCCTGCGCGCGATGATCAAGGACAATCGACTGGGCTCTGGTCACACCCGCGCCGAACTGCTGGCGGCCATCGACAAGATCCTCGCCGCCGGCCGTGCCGCAGGTGACATCGGTGCGCACGCGACCTCCGAGGATGTTGCCGCCGGTCTTGTCGGGATCTTCTCGGTGGCCTCGACCACAAGCAACAGCGAACAAGCCGCGCGGCTGCTTGACATCTTCATGAGCGGCCTTGCGGCACCCCACCGAGCCGACTGGACGACTCAACCCGATTAGCGGCGCGGCAAGAACATCCAGCGGTTAGGTGGCCACCCGCAGCGTGCTGCCGGTGGCCTGGCCGTACAGGTCCGCGGCCGCGGCCATCGCGGCCTTGATGGTGTTGTAGTAGCGAGTCCCGACGCCGCCGTGGTACCTGAGCAGCTGCGGATTCTGCGCGAGTGTGGCCGCCAGCACAGAGTCGCCGGTGATGCGATATTTCCTGAACGCCTCGGTGAACCGGGCGATGAACCGGGCGATCGCCTTGTTGGGGTCTTGGCGTTCGGCGACGGTGCCGAAACTGGCCTTCTCCTGGAACAGGCCGATGACCTCATCGGCCGCGCCCCCGGGGCCGCCGTAGGCCTGCACACCGCCGGACACGGTCGGGCGGAAACTGGACTCGATTTTCGCGGTGGCGATGACGGTCGTGATCTGGTCTTCGCTGAGCCTGGCGGCCCGGCCCTGGCTCACGATGGCTTTGACGATGTCCTGCGCGCTGGAGTCCTTGGTCACAACCACCGGTGTGTGGGTGGTGACTGCGGCCGTGTGGTGTATCGGGGCGGCCGCCGACCGGTGCCCAACTGCGACCGGTACATGCCGGTGCATCGGCGGCGGAGAAGGCAGCGTGGCACCGCCGACGCCCGCAAGAACGAGACAGCTGGTGATGACCTTCTTTACTTTTTTCTGTTCTCCGAGCGTCGCGATCAGCCGGAAGCCTTTCGGCATGGTCTTGCTCTCTTCTGTGAGGGTTTGAACTTGTGGGTCCGTGTGTCGGACATGGGCACCTCCAACCCCGCCTGTCGGCGCTGAACCAACAGGGCTGGAATGCGCACGGGTCTCTAAGCGGCGACCACGCACCGACCCGACCAGATGCACGCCAGCAGAAATTTGCTGGCACGCGTTTCAGCTGCGGCGACGCAAGAGTTCGCCCACCGCCGGCACATCACACATGTGGCACTGCCCATCTATTTGCCACGATGTGATCCGGCTCACCCAACCTGGTACTACTGCGTTGTAGTAGTTAGCCGAGCACTGTATTGGAACATCCGCGATCAGACAAAACCGCAGTACAGGGCCGACGAAGGGCGGCTGGCGGACGGACCATTGATGTCGGGCTCTCCGTTTGCCGACAGGCCCGCCGTGGTGCATCGCCGGAAGCGGGAATGTCTTCGCGGCCGCCGACGGTTGTTAGGCCCGTCGAGCAATGAGAGGGGCGTCAATGGCCGTGGGAAGACTGAACGGCACGATCGCGCTGGTGACCGGCGCTTCCAGCGGTATTGGCTGGGCGACCGCAGTTGCGCTCGCCGCAGAGGGCGCGACGGTGGCGGCGCTAGCACGACGGGTCGACCGGCTGGAAGAGCTGGTGAGCGCCATCCGAGCCGATGGCGGTCAGGCGCAAGCCCATCAGGTGGACGTCACCGATGACACAGCAGTGGCCGCGGCCGTGCGTTCCGTCGGAACGCAACACGGCCGAATCGACGTGTTGGTCAACAATGCTGGCTTCCTCGCCAATGGTCCGGCCTTGCAGGCCGAACTTGCCGACTGGCGCCGCACGATCGACGTGAATGTCGGCGGAGTCCTCAACGCGACCCACTCGGCACTCCCCTACCTGGTGGATGCCGCCAGCGGACGGCGCGGTGTGGCCGACATCGTCACGATCAGTTCCGTCGCCGGCCGGCGCGTGCCGTCACCGTCGAGCAACGTGTACGCGGCAAGCAAGCATGCCGTCGGCGCATTCGCGGAGGCGCTGCGCCAGGAGTTGACGAGTAAGCGTGTCCGCGTGGGGGTAATCGAGCCCGGGGTCGTGCGCACGGAGATGACGACGGGCGGAAGCAAGGGTGCACCCGACGCGACTACCGGCAATCCCCTGTCGCCCACGGACATCGCGGCCGCCGTTATCTACATGGTCACTCAGCCGCCGCATGCCGCGGTGAACGAGATCTTGCTCCGACCCACCGAGCAGGTCGTATGACCTAAGCCCCGTCGCTGGAGTGCAAGCCCGCTCCCCGCTAGGTGCAAAAATATTGCCTGTTGAGCACACAATTCGACGGCGGTGTGTAGGAACCGCTCAGCACGCCTCTGAAGCCACCCGTGGCTGAACCGCCGGGTGCAATGATGCGATTCCAATTCGCGGGGCTCAGGACATAGTGCGTGCCCGACTGGGTGAGGGTGCTATTCCACGTGTGCGAGATGGATTCCCCCACCGGCAAGTCGAATTCAAGCTTCCAATCGGTTAGCGGCACCGTGCTGGAGTTGGTGATGGCGAAGCGGGCGATGAATCCGGTCTGCCACGTCGAGGTCACCGACAACGTCGCCGCGACGGCAGCCGCATGAGCTACGGGGCTGACGGTGAGCCCGAGGATGGCAACCATCAATGCCGACAGGGCTACGTGAAGCGCTGTGCGCCAGCGCTTCACGTAATTGTCCAGTCCGGGCATGACTGCCAACGCTAAAGCCAAACAGCCGATATCGGCCCTCGCAACGCGGGTAAGCTGCAGTACCGTTGCTGAACTGACACCGTCAGGAGATCTCGGCCCCGATCGATGAGAGGGCCGCTCCCCCGAGGGAGATTCGTCAGCGAACTATCCCGGACGCCATCTCGCTGGCCTCCAAGGCCGGAGTGGTATGACCACTTGACCTCTGGCCAACTATCCGGCAAGTTGACCGTATGGCCCTGCAGCAGGTGACGCGACGGTCGGTACCGGAACATGTGTTCGAGCAGATCATGTCCGATGTGCTCAGCGGTGAAATGGCGCCCGGCGAGACGCTGCCCAATGAGCGCCGACTCGCGGAGGTACTGGGCGTGTCCCGGCCTGCGGTTCGTGAGGCGCTGACCCGGCTCAACGCGGCTGGCCTCGTCGAAGTTCGTCATGGGGACGCCACCACCGTGCGGGACTATCGCCGTCATGCCGGCTTGGACCTGCTGCCCCGCTTGTTGCTGCGCGGTGATCAGCCGGACCTGACGGTTGTGCGCAGCATTTTGGAGGCCCGGCTGCACAACGGTCCCAAGGTTGCCGAACTGGCCGCAGAGCGCAGCGGCCCGCAGGCAGCCGCGGTACTCACCGGCGCCGTGGACGCACTGGCAGCGGAAGAGGATCCGGTGGAGCGTCAGCTTGCCGCGCTGACGTTCTGGGACCACGTCGTCGACGCCGCCGACTCCATCGTCTTCCGGCTGATGTTCAACACGCTGCGTGCCACCTACGAACCTGCACTCGCAGCTCTTGCCACGGTGATGTCCGCCGAAGTCGGTCGCCCAGAGCAGTACCGGCGGGTGGCGCAGGCGATCGCCGCCGGCGATCCGGCGGCCGCCAGACGCGCCGCGGTCAAGCTGCTTGAGCCGGCCACACGCGACCTGCTCGCCGCCTTGTCTGGTTTGGACGAACCGTGATGACAGCCCGGACACGCAGCAGTTTCACCTTGTCGGATGCGGGCCGGGAGTTTTGGCGCCACCCATCCCCGTGGGCGCTCGCGCTGTCGTTCAGCGGGGCGCTGACGGCCCGGATCATCGTCGGCGACTGGCAGGTCACCGACGTCATGGTGCCAGCGTTCTTGATCCTCACTTTTCCGCTCACCGAATGGGGTATCCATGTCGGCATCCTGCATTGGCGACCGCGCTCTGCCGGCCGATTCACCTTGGATCCCTTGCTGGCACGCAAACATCGCGAGCATCACCGTGACCCGCGGAAGATCGAGCTCATCTTCATACCGCGGCAGACGTTGCGCTGGTTGATCCCGGCTGCCGTCGTTGTGCCGTTGCTGGTCTCCAGTCGACTTGGTCTCGGGTTGACGACCGTGGTGACCTTGACCGGGATCGGGCTGGTCTACGAGTGGACGCACTACCTCATCCACACCGACTACAAGCCGAAAACCAGTGCTTATCGGGCGATTTGGCGAAATCACCGACGACACCACTTCAAAAATGAACACTACTGGTTCACCATCACCACGACCGGAACTGCCGACCGACTGCTTAGCACATATCCGGATCAGTCGACGGTACCGACGTCTCGAACGGCCAAGAATCTGCATGGTGTGACACGGTGACGCCGCGTCGGCCTAGCCTATTGTCCGCCATCGTAGCCCCGTCCTCTTTCGCTACCGAGCCGCCCGGTGCGGTCAGGTTGCCGACGGGGCGGGCGGTGCGGGCGGAATCGCTCCGTCGCAGCCACCGGGTGGTGGCGGCGCCGGGAAGGCACTGCTGCCGCTGACACAGTCGTGGTGATATTCCTGCCCGAACACGCCGTGCTCCCACGTCCACTCGTGCCAGTACGACCCGTCGGGGTACTTCTCGCCGTCACACATTCGTCGCTGGCCACTCCCCCCGTCGACGCTCACCAGTTGGCCCCACGTCCACTGCCCGCCTGGGCAGTAGTTGGTGGCCAGGTCCGGCTGGTGTGGGTCGGGCGGGTCAGCGCTGCCAACCGCAGCACACGACACCATCACCGCAGCGCACCCCAACACCGCAGGCCCAAGGCGGGCAACCCTCACCTTCATTTCGGCCCCTTAACGGTGGTGCAGCCATCCGGTTGCTTTATCCCCGCCGCGCCCGGCGGCGTTACCAAGCCGGTCCGTCCACCGATATACCGGAAGCGAATGGCGCTGCCCGCGATGAGTTTCGTGGCGGATTCCCGTCTGTATCTACAACCCGATCAACCGCACGCGAGGAGAGCTTCATGACCGCCACCTACACCTTCGATGTCTTTTCCAGCCTCGACGGCTACGGCGGTGTCAGCGGCGGCGACTGGGGTGGCTACTGGGGCAAGCAAGGCCCCGAACTGCTCGACCGCCGGCTCGCCCTCTACGAGCCGGAACAGCGGATGGTCTTCGGGGCCAACACCTACCGGGTGTTCGCGCAGATGCTGGCCGCGGGCGCCGAGGAGTCGGTGGGAGACCCCTGGGTCACCCGGATGAGGAGCCTGCCGGCGACGGTGGTGTCGACCACCCTTGAGGCGCCTCTCGACTGGCCGGACGCGACCGTCGTGCGCGGTGACGCCGTCGACGCCGTCACTCGGCTCAAAGCGGAGTCCGAGGTGCCGTTGCGCTCGCATGGCAGCCTGTCGATGAACCGGGCGCTGATGGCCGCCGGCCTGGTCGACCACGTCCAGGTAACGGTCTTTCCAGTGATCACCGGCCAGACCGGGGACGATCCGATCTTCCGGGGTGCGGCCGACTTCGACCTCGAGCTGCTCGAGAGCCGGACGCTCGATGGCAACATCCAAGAGCTCATCTACCGGCCCACCCTGCATGTCTGAGTTCGTCGACGCACCCGCATCGGTGGCGGTGCGGCCGGAGGCCCGGTGAGGCTTCGTTATTGCGAGAGGCCGCGAAGCGACAAAGCGCTCAGCCATCCGAGCCCTGTTACGAGCGAGAAACGTTGGAAGACCCCGCTTTTGCCGCGTAGCCGGGACTGACCTCTGATCGCGGCGCCGAGGAGAAGCAAACTGCCCGCCATCACCGTGCTCGATCCTGCCGAGTAGCAGGCCCAGCGGTAGTCCCTGCCCTGCACGGCGGTGGCCGCGCTGGCTAGGCCAGCGATGGGTATGCCCGCAAAGACCGGGATCCCGCAGAGGTTGTGCAACTGCCCCGCACGAGTTGACCGGGTCGGAGCGACGTCCGCCGGACCCCGCTTCTTCTCGTCAGGACTCTCGTTCGGAAGGCCCCCAACATAATCGGTGACGAATAGACCCGAACCGATCAACCCGATGCCCGCTCCTGCGATGAGCGCTGGGATCGCGCGCGGGCCGATGCGCCGCCGATCGCAGCGCCCGAGACCCGCGGCCGCGCACAAATAGAGAACTCCAGCAACGATGAAGTTGGTGCGCTGCTGCCAGCCGTGGCGACCGACGGCAAGCGAACTCACCGGGTAGCGCCGCCAGTCGTAGCCGCGACGTGCGGCTCCGATCACGGTGAAAGCCGAGACGAACAGCGGCCCGGCAAGGACACCGCAGACGATCTGAGCAGAACGCATGCGTGGTGAGCGGCGGCCAACTGACACCGACCCAGGCTACCCACACGGCGGGTCGGTTCGTCGCCTCGTTGTCGCCATACCGGTGGCGGGATTCGAGCGTAACGCCGCCGATCGCGGCGGGGATAAAGCAACCGAATGGCTGCAATACCGTGAAGGGGTCGAAATGAAGGTGAGGGTTGCCCGCCTTGGCGCTGCCGTGTTGGGGTGTGCTGCGGTGATGGTGTCGTGTGCTGCGGTGGCCAGCGCTGATCCGCCCGACCCGCAGCCAGACCCACACCGACCGGACCTCACGCAGAACTACTGCCCAGGTGGACAGTGGAATACCGGTTTCGGCACCGGATACTACGTCGAAGTGTGCGACGGGGAGAAGTACCCCGACGGGTCGTACTGGCATCAGTGGAAGCACGACCCCAGCTCGAATGGCTACATAAGGACTTGGGCCACACCGGACTGGCACTACGACTGCGTCGGCGACAGCGGCAACAATGCTTTCCCGGCGGCGCCACCGCCCGGAGGCTGCGACGGAGCGATTCCGCCGGCACCGGCTGCCCCGCCCGGAACCTGACCGCAGCGGGCGGTCGCCGCGAGCCGTAATTGCCTTGGTTCCGATCGATCCGGGCTGCGATCATGGGCTAATGTCCCGGACCTGGAGATTACGTTCTGCAACCGCTGACGACGTCCATCAACGAAATTCTGGGGCGCAGAAGCTCTACTCGCGCAAGGGATTCCGGGTGACCGGTCAAGGGCGTAGCACATTTGGCGTCGCAATGCGCAAAGATCTTGGGTTCGTCGATTCCTCGAACCGAAGACGGCCCGTTATCGACCACACAGTTCACACGATCTGATTGGCTCCACCGATGTTGTCCATGCCGCCCTGGCGACACTGGCAGAGGTCATTCCCCCGCTGCTGCGCTACCAGCTCAAGAAGCTCGTCGGACGGTTGCCGAACTCGCCATGGCAGGTCCGGACGCCGAGGTGCAGGCGTTACGGGCGTTCGAGGGGCATGTGTGACTTCACGACCGCCACCGCGCCGGTCGCACCTACTGTCAGCAGCCCCCGGCATCAACGGTAAACAAGGCGTCACCAGCAGGGCGTCCAAAGGGTGAAGATGTAGTGGGCAAGTAATCCGACAGCGAGGAGCACAGGTGGGTCGAGGCAGGATGGCGATTGCGGCGCTGTGCGCACTGATCGCCGCCACGGTCATCGGATGGGCATTGGTACGGACGAATTCATCGGGCCCGGCCACCTCGCCCGGAAGCGTGCCGATCTGCGCACTGGGCAGCCTGCCGCCTCAGGCCCGCGACACGGTGCGAGCGATCCAGGCCAACGGCCCGTTCCCATTTCCCCGCCACGATGGTGTGGTCTTCGGCAACCGCGAGGGGCACCTACCCAACCAAATCAAAGGCTATTACCACGAGTACACGGTGACGACCCCGGGTGCACCAAACCGGTCGACCAGGCGCATCGTGACCGGCGGATCTCCGTTGACCGACCCGCCCCAGTACTTCTACACCGATGACCACTACGACTCGTTCTGTCTGATCACAGACGCTGGAAGGCGACCATGACGCCAAACGACTCAGATGCCCCTGTGGTCTACCGGCTCGACGGCCGGAAGATCAAGTCGGTCAACGACTTCTACCGGGAGATCGGTTGCGTGGTCAATGGCCCCGGCGGATACTTTGGACGGAACCTCGATGCGCTGGCCGATTGCCTGCGAGGTGGATTCGGCACCCCGGAGGATCGCCGCTACGAGTTCGAATGGCAGTACAGTGCGATCTCGCGCCATTACCTGAAGAACGCGCGGCGCGGGTCGCACCCGTTCGTCGATGCGGTACAAGACGTCTTCGACGAGGCCGGGGTCACGCTGCACCTGCGCTAACCGCGCGCAGGCCCTGCCGCTGATGATGAATTTTGCGGGTTGGTGGTGAATTTCCGGTAACGATCAGGCGTGGCGAACTCGCCGATCTCGGCCGCAACCCCTAGCCTTGAAGTTCACAGCGCTGTGAGACCGGACCGGCGGGGCCTGACCTGCCTGTCTATCCAGCTCTTCGCCACCATGACGACGCCGTCGGTGGTTCCTCGGCTCGATCGACTCCGGTGAGCCGACTATGGACGAAGGACCAATATGTCAGTACTCCAAGACTGGATCAACCCAACCCCGATCCCCTTCACAGTTATCACCCCGGCGAAGGCACGGGTGTGCCAGACGTTCAATGCCGTGCTGGGGCGCCGCCCAAAACGTGCAACCGAGCAGCCCCGCTTGATGCGTCCCGGCGCTGAACGCTGCTAACAGCCAACGCCCGCTGGTCGACTCGCTAACATCGAGCTGTGCACGTGTTGGGTGTCGGTAAATCGGTTGGTGTTGGCCTTGCGGCGGTGACGATCGCGGCGGCGCTGATGTTCGCTGCTGCTGCCCTACCGGCAGCGACGCCCGGGGCCGCACGGCCGGCGGCCGCGGCGAGTTGCCCTCAGGCGGAGGTTGTCTTCGCCCGAGGTCGACTCGAGTCCCCCGGGGTTGGCACGCTCGGCAATGCGTTCATCAACGCGCTCCGCTCCAAAGCCGGCGGTAAGAACATCGGCGTGTACGCCGTGAAGTACCCCGCCGACAATGAGGTCGACGTCGGCGCCAACGACATGAGCCGCCACATCCAGTACATGGTCAACAACTGCCCGGACACCCGGTTGGTGCTCGGCGGCTACTCGCTGGGCGCGGCGGTCACCGACGTGGTACTTGCGGTACCCATGTCCGCGTTTGGGTTCGACAGCCCTCTCCCGGACGGCGCCGATCAGCACGTCGCCGCCGTCGCCCTGTTTGGCAATGGAAGCCAATGGGCGGGGCCGATCACGAACTTCAACCCGATCTACAACGACAGGACCATCGAGTTGTGCCACGGGGCGGATCCCGTCTGCAACCCGGCCGATCCCAACACCTGGGAGAACAACTGGCCGCAGCATATGGCGAGTGCGTACATCCAGGCCGGCATGGCCGACCAGGCCGCCGACTTCGCCGCAGGCAAGCTCTGAGGTGTTCGCTCGGCTCGCAGCAGCGTCCTAGTCGCCGTCGTGGGTGATCTGGATTAGGTTGCCGCAGGTGTCGTTGAGGACGGCTGTGGTCACCGGCCCCATGTTCGTGGGCTCCTGGGTGAAGCGCACCCCAAGCCCGCGCAACCGCTCGTATTCCGCCCGGACGTCGTCAACCGCGAAGGACGTGAACGGGATTCCGTCCGCGACCAGCGCCTTCTTGAACGGCTTGACCGCCGGATGTTCGTCGGGCTCGAGGACGAGTTCGACACCGTCCGGGTCCTCCGGGGATACCACGGTGATCCACCGATGCGCACCCAGCGGGACATTGGTCTTGGGTTTGAACCCGAGGACCTCGGTATAGAACCGGAGGGCCTTGTCCTGATCGTCGACGAGCACACTGGTCAGATTGATTCTCATGCTGAGCCCTCCCTGGTTCCCGGTCACGGCGGCCACCGGGATGCCTCGTTGAGCCACCGCTGAACGATCGGTTCGAGCGGCATGGTGTTTATGTAGTGGAACGTACTATGCAAGCGGCCGCTTACCTGCCGACTCGGAGACACAGCGGTCACGGCGAGGTGTCGTGGCGCTCACCCAACGTGCCTAAGCTCTTGTCATGCGGCGTTCGACGGCTATTGGGCACCTCGTCGAGATGGCGGAGGTCGCCTCGCACTGGCAGGAACTCGGCGACCAACTTCGGTGGCCGCTCACCGAAATGTGGGTGACCGGGGAGCTACTGACCTTCGCGGAGACCCTGGAGCGCGGGGCCGTCGTGCTCGTCATGGATCTTCCCGCCGAGGAGCTCCCCTGGCTGGCTCTGCACACCACCGCCGAAGCGATCGGCCACCAGCTGCGACTGGGTAAGCGTCCGTTGCACTGGTGCTATCGACCGCGTGCCTGGCCGGTGTGGACCTATCAGAATCGGCGGGTGTTGCGGTTCTGGTCCGCTGAGAACGGCCTCGATTCGGCTGCCATTGAGGCCCTGCGGTCACGGCGCCTCGAGCACCTCGCGGTCGTCGAACCGTCCGACGACGAACTGGCCACACAGCTGCGCACCGAGCTCGCCGCGTCGCGTGCGCACCTCGGATCGGTGCTCGAGGGCTACTGGGACCGTGACTGGCGCCGACGCCATAAGGGGTATGACGAATCGCCGCAGGAGCACCTGTGGCGGGCGGCTACCGCCGTGGCAGAGTTGCTGGACGCGGTTGACACTCTGACGGACTAACCGACTGCCGGTATCGGAAAGATCTTGGCCGGTCGACACGATACGCACCTGCACCGCGTCCTGACTCAGCTATGGTTGATCAGATGACATTTCGTTGTTTGGGGTGGTGATTGGTGATGCGGTACAACCCTCCTCCGAACTGGCCGAAGCCCCCCGAGGGCTGGTCGCCACCGCCCGGGTGGACCCCGGACCCGTCCTGGCCACCATCTCCGCCAGGCTGGGAATTCTGGGTTGACGATCGGTCCGCCGCGCCGGAAAAGAAATCGGATCTAAGCCGACTGCGACACGGCAGCGACGACGTGGAGTACTTCGGCGACGACCGGGCATGGTCTGAGGCTTCGGAACAAGCGCCGCCTCAGGTTCAACCGAGCCCCGAGCCGGCGCCATTGTCGCCGCAACCCGCCGAAGTCGAGCCCAAGAACCTGTCTGCGCATCACCTTGGGCGTAGCGCCATCATCAGGTGGGACGACGAGGACCACTACAACATCGGGACGATAGTGGCCATCACCGCTGATTCAGCGGCGGTCAACGTGCTACTCGCCGGATGCCAGACGCCTGTCTCCTTCGCAAGGGAGGTATCGGGCCAAGGCTCTGCGAATCCGCGCATCTCTGTGTGGATTTGAGTTTTTAGCGCAGCTTCTGCGCGAATTCGATGATGTTGCCGTCCGGATCGGCGATGTGGAGTGTCCGCTCATGCCACGGCCGATCCACCGGTCCGCGGAGGATCTCCACGCCGAGCGCTGCCAGCCGTTCCGCTTCCCCGTCGACGTCCTCGGTTAAGAAGCCGATCTCACCGCATGGCGGATCGCCGCCGCCCCGGCCGATGAGCTCTGGAAGCTTGGACCGTTCGAAAAGTGCAAACTTGGTGTTAGCCATCTGGAACTCGACGTAGCCGTCGCCCTCGATCCGCACCTGGAGCCCGATGACGTCGCGGTAGAACGCCACCGACCGGCTGAGCGACGCGACATAGTGGATCACGTAGTCCACGCGATGCATAACATGCAGCGTAGTGGTCCGGTGATTAACTGGGGCCATGCGCAGAGAACCAGGCCTGGCGAGACGCTTCTTCGACAGATTCGAACCGGTGCATGCGGTGACCTACTTTGCGCCGGCGGCGACGTGCCCCTCACTACCCCGATGGGCCTGCGCCGTGACGAATTGCACGACAGCAGCGCGCATTTGACCCACACCTAACCACGGCCCAGACCGGCCATGCGCACCGCTCCGCCGGCACCTCTTGGCGCCCTACTCCCATGGGTTGATCACGTCGATGCCGGTATCGGTGAAGTCAGCGACGTTGCGCGTGGCCACGCCAGCGCTCCACTGGCGGCAGATTGCAGCCGTCTGCGCATCCCCCATGCTGATCGGCCGTCCGGAACGCTCCCGGGAGACGACGATGTCCGCGTAGTGCGCGGCCGCCAGCTCATCGAAGGGCAAAACCTGGTCTGCAAAATCCTCCGCGAGCAGCGCGTTGACTTGGCCGGACAACCGTTCCTGGCGGCGCCCCATGGGCAGTCGTGCCACGCCGTACACCAATTCAGCCGCGGTCACCGCCGTCAGGAACACATCCTCTGGGTCAAATGCGTCGACCCACCGAACGACCGCGGGCTCCGCCGCGTTGCGCATCAACTCGGATACGACATTGGTGTCAAGGACAATCACCCGCGGAACTCCGCGGCCCGCGGACGCTCGGTCCGGGCCGGCGGTTCAATCTGCGCATCTGCGCCGCCGGCGAAACGCTGCCGAATCCGCGTTCCCATCCCGGGGCCCCGCGACGACGGACGTGTCAGCGCCGCGCGCAGGATCTCGCGCACTTCGGCTTCCATTGACCGGCCCTGCTCGGCCGCGCGCACCCGCAGTGCGGCCTTGAGGTCGTCATCGAAGTCACGAATCGTTAAGGTCGCCATTTTCCCTCCAATGTCACCATTGCTAGCAATGCTAGCAATCTCAGGAGATGCTTGCCGTTGCCCCGGCTGCCGCTCCGCGACCGTCACCATCGCGTGGCCATCGGGTCATCGAACGGGTCATAGTGGCCGGTACTTTTCCACTGTTCGGCGGCTGCATGGGGGCTTCCGCGCCACCGGACATGGGCGGCAACCTCGGCCGGCGCGCACGCTCGATCGGAGAGATGTCCGGTCGGGATCTCTTCGTCGGACAGCGGTTGCCACAGGTACGGCTGCAGCAGCCGAACGCCGAACAGGATCAGGTTGTGGGTGCCCGGCAGGGCCGCCGATGGCGCGGTCATGGCCGTCGCGCCGCTGCCGCGCACGGCGTCGGCTAAGGATTGGGTGACCGCGTAGTCCTCGCCGACGAGCTCGTCGACCGCTATCCCCCAGGTGTGGCAGTTGTCAAAGTCGATGCGCTGCACGTCATTAACCTCGAGGGCGGCTGTCCACAGGTTCAAGATGACGTCGTCGGGATCGCCGTCGGGCCCCACGTTGTGGCGCAGCATTTCGGCCGCCGGCCCCAAGGGGTGCAGGCTCAGGTATTGCACGGTCTGCTGCCCGGCGCGGTGAAAGCGTCCGTCGACCGAACTCGGGAAGGCCCACCAGGGCGAGTCGTAGGCGGCGTGGCGGAATGCCGTGAATTTCATGCCGTCATGGCGCGGGCTGCGGTCGCAGCGTTGAGGATCTGCGGATAGCGCAGCGGGTCATCGAGCAGGTCGATGGGGCGGTGAGCAAGCATGGGATGGGACCGGAAGAACCAGGCGACGGTTCCCGGGCCGGTGAAGGAATGGCGCAACTGGTTGACGACTTGGCCGATCATGCGGATCCGGGCGGCGTCTTCCGCGGCGGGTTCGGGTCCGTCGGGGGCGAGCCAGCGCTGCAGTTGTCGCACGGATACGCCGAGCAGTTCGGCGAGGGTCTTCTGCGGGCACGCCAGGGTATCGGCGGTCCGGGTGAGCACGTCACGCACCGGGGCGCCGTCGCTGTAGGGCTGGTTGTCGACGATGTCGCGCAGCGCGTGGCGGAACTGCTCGAGCGCGATCCGAACGTCGCGACGCCGCCGCTCGGCATCGTCGTGGCGCAGCGCCTTCTCGGCACGAAACGCGGCGGCCCACAACGCGGCGGTGAGATACGGGTCGGCGTCCAGACGTAATGGCGTGGCGGCGCCCAGCGTGGTTTCGAAGCTGTCGATCAGCTCGACGACCCGATCGGGAACCGTCGCCGAGCGCTGGAGCAGCTTCGTCGCGTCGTTGACCTCGCCGAGCAGGTCACCGAGCCCCAACGCCGTCGTAATCATGTCGTCATTGTACGACAGGATTACGCATGGGGTCGGCGCTGCGGGGTGACACGGCGTCGACCGGCCGCCCGAGGATGGCCACGAGTCGGCTGTAGCGTGACGAGCGTGAACTCCTCTCGTGTGACCCTGTCCGTCGCGCTTGCTGCCGGCGCCGCGTCGTTCGTCATGACCCTGGCCGCATGCGGCTCCGATGCACATACGTCGGCTAGTTCGGCGGCGCGCACGCCCTCCCCCGCCGTCACCACGCCGACGGCGGCGGCCAGCACCTGCCCAATGGCGGCCCCGTCGGACGGGGGCGCAGCCGAATGGACGCTGTCCGGCGACACCGGCAGCGTCGCGGTCACCGGATCCACCGATACGGCGGCGCCGCAGGTCACGGTGGATGCACCGTTTAGCGTGGCGGAGACCCAGGTGCACACGCTGCGGGCCGGTGACGGGCCGATCGTGGCGGCCGATGCGACGGTTTCCGTCTGCTACATGGGCGTCGACGGACGCGACGGGGCCGTGTTCGACAGCAGCTACCAACGCGGTGTCCCGGCCGACTTCCCGCTCAACCGCGTCGTGCCCGGCTTCCAAAAGGCCATCGCCGGCCAAAAGGTGGGGTCCACGGTCGCGGTCGCCATGACCTCCGCCGACGGATACCCCGACGGTCAGCCCGCCGCCGGGATCGAAAAGGGTGACTCGCTGGTCTTCGCGATCAAGATCCTCAGCGCCTCGAGGTGAGCCGCTCCGCGTTTACTCCTCAGCCGTCAGTGTGTCGACGTGGTAGCGGCTGGCCGTCCAGGGCGGTGAACCGGGCGTCGGTGTGAGCGTGACCGCGACGCGTGTTTTACCCGCGGAAAGAGTGCCGGGTACCAGATAGGTGTCGTCCAGCCACCGGTGTGCGGTGTTGCTGCGTGGCTCTAGCCAATTCCCGGCCGGTACGCCGTCAATGGCAATGTCGGCCGACTGGTAGCCAACGGCCTGGTCCGACGTGCGGCGCAGCAGGATGCCCTGGTTGTCCGGGTCCACCGCAACCTCGAACGTGATCGCCGCGGTGGTGGCGCGCACCACCCCGATGACGGGCCGGGTGTCCTCGCTCCCCTCGTACTCGCTGTTCAGCAGTTGATCGGTGGCATCGGCATCGGTGTAGCCGTGCAGGAATCGACTGCCCGGGTCGCCGGGGTTGACGTCGTCGCTGGGGGCGGCGGTGTCGTTGGGTTGGGTGTAGAGGAACGCGGTTGAGCTGTAGTCGGGTTGAACCATATTGCGTTTGCCGTGCTCGATGCCAAACCGGATGGCGGAGTGATAGCCGATGGCGTCGGCGAGCATGAGCCGGTAGGCGCCGACACAGTAGTCGGCGCATCCGGCGGCCGCCGTGCGTTGGTCGGGCTGGCCGGTGAGCGGCGCGCTAAAGTGCGTGCCGCCCTTGAAATACCAGCCGCCCTCGTAGAAGTCCTCGGTGCCCGTTCCATACCATTGCGGCGACGCGGAACCGTCGGTGTACACCCGTTCGGCGCCCTCGAGAAAGTACGGGGCGCCGTCACTAAACGCCGTTTTGATCCGAGCACCGCGGATGGTGTGGCTGACACCCACGAATTTGCCGTGCCCCGCTTCGTCGGCGAACAGCCAGTCCTGACCGAGGACCGTTGGCCCGGCGTGGGACCGTGCGGTGAAGTAGCCGGCCCGGCCGCTGGCCAGCGCCGGTGCCCACTGGGGGTCGGGTGCCGTCACCACATCGCAGTCGATCCCGGGTACCGGATTGTCGGTGGTGTTGACCAGGGTGACGTGCGCGCTTTCGACGAAAGGCATGGGCCACCATTCCGACAACGCCACCGCGCCGTCGGGTTGCGGCATTGTGGCGAACATCAGCGATCGCACGCCGGTGGCGCCCAGCCCGGCGCCGAAGAACTCCCCCAGGGGCGAGTCGACCAGGGTTTGGCCGTCGAACTCGATCTGCAGCCGCAGCCCGGCCAGCAGGTGATCGGCCGGCTGCGGTAGCCGCAGGTGCAGCGCCGAGATCGTGCCCGACCCGGTCGATTCCGCGATTGTCAGCCCGGCGCCGGCAGGGAGGTCGACAACCCGGGGGTGGTGCGCTGCGCCGGCCGCGCTCGGTTTGGGGTCGCCGCGCCGCGGCGCGGAACATCGCGAGCACGTCGAGCGCGGGGTCGGCGGGCGAGAACGTGCGTACGCCGTCGGCCGTCGAAAACTGGCGATAGTCGACGTGGTAGTACTCCAAATTGGCTGCGACGCTGATCCGCATCGATTGCCGGTACGGCATCGGCACCTTGATGTAGACCCCGCCCGGCGACTGAGTACCGTTGGCCACCAGCGGCCACACGAACGGCGCACCCAGCCCACCGTCGACCACCGATTGCAGCGGCGCGTCGAGCACCGTCTGGCCATCCAGTTCAATGCGGACCGTTCCGATGGCACCCACCTTGCCGCCGTCGCGGGTGAGCCAGATCGAATCGACCTCGCCGGCGCCGTGATCCTCCGCGATGACACAGCCGGCACCGCCGAGCGCCAAACATCCGCCGGTGCCGTTCCGGTTACCGGTCGCGACGTCGAAATCGCCGCCGCTTCGATCGAAGCTCGACACCTGCAGGGCCTGGGTGCCGGCGCTCAGATACGGCAACCGATCCAATCGGCGGTAGGTGTCCCAGCCCACCAACCTGGCGTCGGGGCCGGCGATGACGGGCTCGGCGCCCGCACTGCCCGCGCCCGCAACACCGGCAATGCCCGACAGCAGCAAGGCGTACACCGCAGAAACCACCCGAACCGCCACCGGCATAGCACCACAGGCTACTTTTCGCCCTCGGCGTCGAACGGGTTTTCAGGCTCTCGGGCCGGCACCCGACATGAGCCGGTGTCCGCGGATGGCGGCCACGTCGAAACCCCCCGCCAACGCGGGGCGGTGGAGTAAAAGACAGCTATGCAGCCCCGACGTCTCCTCGCCGCGTTCATCGCGGCGGCGGTCGTCGGCATGACGATGGGGGCGATGCCCACGGTGCGCGCCGAAGAGGCCGCCTTCGTCCCGAACCCGGTGGACCACGTCGACACGCTGATCGGCACCGGAACCGGCGGCGAGACGGTGGGCGAGATCAACAACTTCCCCGGCGCCTCGGTGCCGTTCGGCATGGTGCAGTACTCGCCGGACACCACCGACACCTACGCCGGCTACGACCACGACAACGAGCGCTCCACCGGATTCAGCATGACCCACGCCTCGGTGGGCTGCGCCGCGTTCGGCGACATCCCGATGCTGCCCACCACCACCCCGATCGGCTCGCAGCCCTGGGATGCGTGGGAGCGGATCGCCCACGACGACACCGAGGTCGGCCGGCCCGGCTACTACACGGTGCGGTTCCCCGACACCGGGGTGACCGCGGAACTGACCGCCACCACCCGCACCGGCGCCGGCCGGTTTCGCTACCCCGACAATGGTCGGCCCGCGCTGTTCCACGTGCGTCCCGGCGGGTCGCTGGCCGGCAACTCCGCGGCGACTATCCAGATCGGCCAGGACAACACCACGATCACCGGCTCGGCGACCACCGGCGAATTCTGCGGCAAGAACAACGTCTACACGGTGTACTTCGCCATGAAGTTCAGCCAGCCGTTCGGCGCATATGGCACCTGGGACGGCGACACGGTATTCCCCGGCGCACGCAGCGCGGAGTCCAGCCGTGGCGGCGGCTACGTCGAGTTCCCGGCCGGCTCGGTGCTCGACGTGCGCACCGCGCTCTCCTACGTCAGCGTCGACGGCGCGCGAGCGAACCTGGTCGCCGAGGGCGAAGAGAGTTTCGACGAGGTGCGCGCCGCGGCCGCGACGGACTGGGACGCCGCGCTGTCGCGCATCGCGGTGGCCGGCACCGACACCAACGACGTGACGACCTTCTACACCGCGCTGTATCGAGCGCTGCTGCACCCCAACACCTTCAACGACGTGGACGGGCGCTACATCGGGTTCGACGGCAACATCCACACCGTGGCCGCCGGGCGCACCCAGTACGCCAACTTCTCCGACTGGGACACCTACCGGTGCCTGGCCGCCCTGCAGGCGCTGCTGTTCCCGGAGCACGCCAGCGACATGGCGCAATCGCTGGTCAACGACGCCGAGCAGAGCGGGTCGTTTCCGCGCTGGGCGCTCGCGAATTCGGCGACCGGCGAGATGACCGGGGACAACGTGGTGCCGCTGATCGTGAACCTGTACACCTTCGGCGGCACGGACTTCGACTCCCGCACGGCCTTGCGGTACATGGTGAACGCGGCAACCCAGGGCGGTATCGGGCGGGGCAGCTACGTGGAGCGGCCGGGGATCGCCACCTATCTGGCGCATGGCTACGCACCGCAGTCCCCCGAATTCAGCACCGATCACAAGATCGTGGGAGCCTCCCTCACGCTGGAGTGGGCGGTCGACGACTTCACGATCGCCCGGTTCGCCGACGCGCTCGGTGACACCGCAACCGCCGCGGAATTCCAGGACCGGGCCCAGTACTGGCGGAACCTGTTCAACCCGGCCACCGGCTACCTTTCGCCCCGCACCGTGGCGGGCGCCTTCCTCGACGGCCCCGGGTTCGTGGAGCCCGGTTCGGAGGACTTCGGTCAGGACGGATTCGACGAGGGCAACGCCGAGCAATACCTCTGGTGGGTGCCGCACAACATCGCCGGCCTGACCGCCGCGCTCGGCGGCCGCCAGGCCGTGACCGACCGGCTCGACCGCTTCACCGCACAGCTCAACGCCGGCCCCAACCAGCCCTATCTGTGGATCGGCAACGAGCCAAACTTCGGGGTGCCGTGGCTGTACAACTACGTCGGCCAACCGTGGAAGACCCAGCAGACGGTGGACCGGGTACGCAGCGAGCTGTTCGGTCCCACACCCAACGGCGAGCCGGGCAACGATGACCTCGGCGCGATGTCCAGCTGGTATGTCTGGGCCGCGCTCGGCCTGTACCCGAGCACCCCGGGCACCCCGATCCTCACCGTGAACACGCCGGTTTTCGAGCGCGCCGAAATCCGGCTTCCCGCAGGGCAAGCCATTCAAATCCGGGCGCCGGGCGCGTCGGGACCGAACGGCCTGAAGTACCTCAACGGGCTGGCCATCGACGGCCAGGCCACCGACCAAACGTTCCTTCCGGAGCCGATCATCCGCACCGGCGGCGACCTCACCTTCTGGCTCTCCCCCGTCCCCAACACGGTTTGGGGCACCGCCGACTCCGCCGCGCCACCGTCATTCGGTGAATGACGGGATTCATCGCGCCCTCATTTGCTCTCGCCGAGCCGGATCGCGGTGTAGTAGGCGTTGTCCACGAACGGCGATGGGTGGTCGCGGGGCGGCAGCTGGTTCTCCGCGAGCAACTGGCTCATCGGTGTCGTAACCGACTGCCAGCCGCGGTGATCCAGATACGCCGCGACATCGTTGCGGACGCCGTCATAGACGAGGTCGGACGGCTGGATGCCGAACCCGTGCTCTCGCCACTGGTACGTGATGGGTTGCATCATCTCGTGCGTCGGCGGAACAAAGATCTCGGTGGCCAGCCGACTGCCGACGGCACTGTGCGCGGTGACGGTGTCCAGCAACCGATCCTGAGCCTCCGGCGGCAAGAACGGCAGCAGGCCTTCGGCGATCCACGCGGTGGGCAGACTGGGATCGAAGCCGGCTCGACGCAGGGCGGTGGGCCAGTCGTGGCGCAGGTCAATCGGCACCATCCGCAGATCCGCGGTCGGTTCGGCGTGGAGCCGGGCCAGCGTCGCAACCTTGAACTCGATGACTTGGGGCTGGTCGATCTCGAACACCGTGCACCCCGGCGGCCAGGCCAGCCGATAGCTGCGGGTGTCGAGACCGGAGGCCAGATTCACCGCCTGACGGATTCCCGCCGTGGTCGCGTCCATAAAGAACGCATCGAAGTACCGGGTCCGAACCGCCATGAGGTCAACAAACCAGTCCAAAACCCTGCGGACGCCGTCGTCAACGACACCAAGACCCCCGCTGGCCCATCGGGTGAGGAAGTCGATTCCCACGGCGCGGACCAGTGGTTCGGCGAACGCGTCGTCGATAAGTGGATCTGCCGTGTTGCAGGCGGCCGCGCGGGCCGCGGCCACCATGGTCGCCGTCGCGCCCACGCTGGTGGCCAGGTCCCAGGTGTCATTGTCCTTGCGGTGCTGGGCGTCCATGGGTTCTATGGTGCAACCGTTTCACCGCGGTGTGCGACCACTGATGCGGCGGGCAGCGGTCAGTGCGAGTTCAGCGCTGGGCCTCCGGCGTCAGCAGAACGCGAAGGAGCAGAAGAAGGCGGCCGTCACGAGCGCAATGGCGAGCGCAGCGGTGGTCTGTCCCATCGCCGTCGTCACGACGATGCCGACGATCGCGCTGACAAAGATCGCGACCAGCAGGGTAGCCAGGACAACTCGCCTCGGGCTGATCGTTCCGGTCGTGCGCGGTGTGACCACTACGGGCTTACCATTCACGCTTCTCACAGACACCTCCGGGTGTGATGTGGTTCACATTCTACCGCCACGTTGATGTGGGTCACAGTAACCGACGCGCGGGCATCACGGTACACCCGGGTGGGGGCCGCCAGAAGGCGGACCACGCATTCGGGTTTAGCGAGCCCTGGGCCAGGTAACGCCCGCTGATAGGCCGAGCTTGGTTGGCCGAGGCAGAAGGGAGGGCGATGAGCGGGTCAGGACTCGCGGCAGCGGTCCGCGACGACGCCGAGGCGCCCAAGCGGCGACGGCACCGGCCAGCCGAGATGGACGAGGCCGGTGTGCGGCGGGTTCTCGATGTCACGCTGCGTTTCGGGCAGCTGCTGCTGGCCTGCCAGGCGGGCACCGCGGACGTGGCCGCGACGGTCGCTGCGGTGGCCACCGCCTATGGGTTTCCCGCCACCCACGTCGACGTCACCGCGAACTCGATCACGGTGTCGGTGCCACGCGGGGTAGCCGGCGCGCCGGTGACCGCGATGTATCTGGCGCAGTCGCGGTCGCTGGACTACACGCGGCTGCAGTTGACCACCGACCTGGCCCAGCACGTCGTCGACACCACACCGGAGCCCGAGTGGGTGCAGCGCGAGTTGACCGCGTTGGAACGGGCCAAGCATCCCTACCCGCGATGGGTCTCCACCGTTGCGCTGGGGGTGATGGCCGGCAGCTTCTCCATGCTGCTGGGTGCCGGGCTACTGGTGGCCGCGATCGCGGCGGTGACGACCGCGCTGATCGATCGCGTCGGTCGCATCCTCAACGGTTGGCATTTGCCGATGCTGTTCCTGCAGGTGGTCGGCGCCACCATCGCTACCGGTGTGACCGTGGGGCTCGACGCCGCCGGTCGACTGCCGGCAGGCACCGCCCCGTCGGTGGTGGTGGCGGCCAGCAGGTCGGCCACCAGGTCGCACAGCGGGTTGTCGGGTTCGTGGCCGACCGCGCTGACCACCGGGGTGCGGCACGCGGCGATCGCCCGGCACAGTGTCTCATCGGAGAACGGCAGCAGGTCTTCCACGCTGCCGCCGCCGCGGGCCACCACGATCACCTCCACCTCCGGGTCGGCGTCCAGAGCGCGCAAAGCTCGATGATCTGCGGTACGGCGGTGGGCCCCTGCACGGGCGGTGTTGCGGACCGCGAAGCGGACCGCGGGCCAGCGGGCGGCGGCCACCGTGGTCACATCCCGCTCGGCGGCGCTGGCCCGGCCGGTGATCAACCCGACGGTGCCCGGCAGGAACGGGATCGGCCGCTTGAGCCGCGGATCGAACAGGCCCTCGGCGTCCAGCAGGCGGCGCAGCCGGTCGATGCGGGCCAACAGCTCACCGATGCCGACCGCGCGGATCTCGCTGACGCGCAGCGAGAAGGTGCCCCGCCCGGTGTAGAAGGTCGGCTTGCCGCAGACCACCACCTGAATGCCCTCGGCCAGTTTGACCGGCGCGGCGGCCACCAGGTCGGCCGAGCACATCACGGTCAGCGACATGTCGGCCGCCGGGTCGCGCAGCACCATGAACACGGTTCGGGCGTTGGGCCGCAGGTTGATCTGGGTCAACTGACCCTCCACCCATACCGCGCCGAGCCGGTCGATCCATTTGGCCACCCGAGTGGCGACCGCGCGCACCGGCCACGGGTTTTCGGCGGAGTTCGCCGGTGCCGGACGGGTCACTTCGCGGTGGCGCGGGTGATCCTGTTGGCCAGCAGCGTCTGGAACGGGGCGCGCGCCTTGGTGGCCTCCTCGTAGGCCAGCAGGGTCTCGAGGTCATCGAGGCTCAACGAGTGCAGTCGGGCCCGCAGCTGGGCCAGCGTCAACCCGTCATAGCCCAGTTCGGCGGCCACGTCCGGGGCCGGCACCGTGGTGGCGGGCGCCGAGCCCTTCGCGGGTTTGGCGGGGGACTCGGCCGGGGGATCGGCCTCGTCCAGTGAATACAGGGCGAACCGGCCCTCGGTTCGCCGCCCGTTGTCGTCGGTGCCCGGCGCCGCGTCGACGACCTCGTCGGCGTCGTCGAGGTCCTCGTCGAACGTCGCCCACTCCGGCTGCTCATCCTTGGGCGGAAACAACGTCTCCAGGGTGGCATCGCCCTTGATCGCCAGCTCGGCCAGGCTCTGCTGCCAGCGCATCACCAGGTGCGCCGCCTGACTGGCCAGCGTCATCGGATACATCAGGATGGTCTGTGGCAGCTTCTTGGTTTCCTCGGCGGCGACCGTCGCCGCACCCACCAGAAGCCGAACCCCATACGGTGCAGTACCCATGGCTCCCAGACTGCCTTAACCGCCGGTCAACGCCAAGCGCGGGGGCGCCGTGGCGCGGAGATGGCGGACCCGTGTCCGCGGAACGTACCCTGGTTGCCATGCCACCGACCGTCAACATGGGGATTCCCGGGGCGTCCACGCCCCTGGTCGACACCCCCACCGGGAAGCGGGTGCTCCTCGCCGAGCCCCGCGGATACTGCGCCGGGGTGGACCGGGCGGTCGAGACCGTCGAGCGCGCGCTGGAGAAACACGGCGCCCCGGTCTACGTCCGCCACGAGATCGTGCACAACCGGCACGTGGTCGACACGCTGGCCAAGGCCGGCGCGGTGTTCGTCGACGAGACCGACGAGGTGCCCGAGGGCGCGATCGTGGTGTTTTCCGCCCACGGGGTGGCGCCGAGCGTGCACCAGTCGGCCGCCGAGCGGGAGCTGCAGGTCATCGACGCCACCTGCCCGCTGGTCACCAAGGTGCACAACGAGGCCAAGCGGTACGCCCGCGACGACTACGACATCCTGCTGATCGGGCACGAGGGCCACGAGGAGGTCATCGGCACCGCCGGCGAGGCGCCCGAGCACGTGCAACTGGTGGACGGCCCGGACGCGGTGGCCGCCGTCACGGTCCGCGACGAGAACAAGGTGGTGTGGCTGTCGCAGACCACGTTGAGTGTCGACGAGACGATGGACATCGTGGAGCGGCTGCGGCAACGATTCCCGAAACTGCAGGACCCGCCCAGCGACGACATCTGCTACGCGACCCAGAACCGTCAGACCGCGGTCAAGGCGATGGCCCCGGAATGCCAGCTGGTGATCGTGGTCGGGTCACGGAACTCGTCGAACTCGGTGCGGCTGGTCGAGGTAGCGCGCGGCGCCGGCGCCGCGTCCGCGCACTTGGTGGACTACGCCGACGACATCGACCCGGCCTGGCTGGACCAGGTGACCACTGTCGGCGTCACCTCCGGGGCGTCGGTGCCCGAGGTGCTGGTGCGCGGCGTGCTGGAGCGGCTGGCCGACTACGGCTTCGGCGTGGTGCAACAGGTGACGACGGCCAACGAGACGCTGGTGTTCGCGCTGCCCCGCGAGATCCGCCCGGCCCGGCACTAGCTTCTAGCGCCCCATCCGCCTCGCCCCCCTCCGCGAGGGTGCCCCGCCCCCTCCGCGAGTGTGCGGTTTGATACGCCGCAGCGCCTTGGATTCAGGTGGTCGCTGCAACGAATGTGGACGGGTCTGACAGTAGTCGGTCGAGTTCTTCGGCGGGGGTGCGCCAGTTGAAGCGTTTGCGGGGTCGGGCGTTGAGTTCGGCGGCGACGTTATCCAGGATGCCGGGGCCGTGAAACGACAGGTCGGTGCCTTTGGGGAAGTATTGGCGAAGCAGGCCGTTGGTGTTTTCGTTGGTGCCGCGTTGCCAGGGGCTGTGCGGGTCGCAGAAGTAGATCGGCAGGCCGGTGGCCTTGGTGATCGTGGTGTGCAAGGCCATCTCGCTGCCTTGGTCCCAGGTCAGCGAGCGACGCAGGATCTCGGGGATCTCGGGGATCTTGGCGGTCATCGCCTCGGCCACAGTCGCCGCGGTGTGATCACCAGGCAGGTGCAGCAGCATCACGAACCCGGTGGTGCGTTCCACCATGGTGACGATCGCTGATTCGTTGCGCGCGCCCAGGACCAGGTCGCCTTCCCAGTGGCCCGGGATGGCGCGGTCGGCGGCCTCAGCGGGGCGTTCGCTGATGTTGACCATGCCGGCCTTGAACCGGCTACGATCCTCAACTGGTTTACGCCCCTGCGATTTGCGTCTTTGCCGCCCGGTACGCAGTGCCTGTTTGACCAGGCGGGCCAACTCCCCGCGGGGCTGGACATACATGGACTGATAGATCGTCTCGTGCGACACCCACATCTCCGGATCGTCGGGGAAATCCTGTCGCAGCCGACCCGCGATCTGCTCGGGGCTGTGCCGCTGCTCCAAGCGTTGCAGAACCTCGGCCAGCAGCACAGGGTTGGACTCCAGCTTGCGCAGCTTGGGCCGCGCCCGGGCTGCCTCGGCGGCGTCCTGGCCGGTCGCGGCGCGATACACCGCAGCCGGGCCGGTCGCGCCCCGGCGCGCCTCCCGATAGATCGTGGATCGGTCCCGGCCCAGCAGATCGGCCGCTTTGGCCTTCGTATACCCCTCCTCGAGTAATTCCTCGAGGCGGCAGCGCTCCACAAACGTCAACGGACCACTCGGACCCAAGTCAGCGTCGGGCTGGGATTCACCATCGTCGGGAACAGGGGTTCTGGGCATGAAGCCAGCCTGTTCGATCCAGCGCCGTGCGCTGTGCTCGGACACGCCGGCAACCACCGCGGCCTGCGTCGGTTGCATCCCGGCGCGCACCAACTCCCAGAAGGTGTCTTTGACCTGCGCCGAATACCGGATGCCGAAATGCTTGGGGTTGGTCTGATAACCCGCCGCCTTGGCCCACCCCCGGCCCGTGGACCCCGATACCCCAGCCACCGTTGCCGCCGCCGTCGGCGACAACCCCGACTCAACCGCCTCCCAAAACCGCTCCCGCACCGACTCCGGCACCCGCCGATCGCCCCGACCCCGAAACCCCGTCTGATAACCCATACCGCACCAACACCTTCCCGATAGGTGTTGCAGCGATCACTTGAGCCTGAGCCGCGGCGGGCGTATGAAACTGCACAGTCGCGGCGCCTAGCCGAGCGCGGAACCTAGCCGAGCGCGGCGCCGATCTCGGCGGCCGCCTCGTCGCCGTAGGCACCGGCCAGCCGGGTCACCGCCACCTCGCGGTCCCACTCCCATTCCTGGGTGCCGGTCGACTCCAGCACCAGCACCGCCACCAGCGAGCCCAGCTGCGCGGAGCGCTCCAGGGAAAGGCCCGCGCTGCGCCCGGTCAAGAAGCCGGCCCTAAACGCGTCGCCCACCCCGGTGGGGTCGACCTGGCTGGTTTCGGGCACCACGCCGACGTGGATGGTGGTGCCGTCGCGGTCGATGATGTCCACACCCTTGGCGCCCAGCGTGGTGACCCGCAGCCCGACCTGCGCCATCACCTCGGCCTCGGTCCAGCCGGTCTTGGACAGCAGCAGTTCCCACTCGTAGTCGTTGGTGAACAGGTAGGCGGCGCCGTCGACGAGCCGGCGGATCTCCTCCCCGGACAGCCGGGCCAGCTGCTGGGACGGGTCGGCGGCGAACGCCAGCCCCAGCTTGCGGCACTCCTCGGTGTGCAAGAACATCGCCTCGGGGTCGTTGGCGCCCACGATCACCAGCTCCGGGGTGCCGATGGCCCCGACCAGCTTGGCCAGCGAGATGTCCCGGGCCTCCGACATCGCGCCCGGGTAGAACGACGCGATCTGGGCCATCTCGGTGTCGGTGGTGCAGACGAATCGGGCGGTGTGCGCGGTGGCCGACACCAGCACGTGGTCGCAGTTGACGCCGTGCGCCACCAGCCAGGCCCGGTAGTCGGCGAAGTCGTCGCCGGCGGCGCCGACCAGCGCCACGTCGCCGCCGAGCACCCCGATGGCGTAGGCCATGTTGCCGGCCACCCCGCCGCGGTGGATCACCAGGTCGTCGACCAGGAAGCTCAGCGACACCTTCTGCAGGTGATCAGCCAGCAGTTGTTCGGAGAACCGGCCGGGGAACCGCATCAAATGGTCGGTAGCGATCGAACCGGTCACCGCAATCGTCACGAAGTATCCACCCTTCATTTTCTAAGCTGATCTAGGTAATACTACCCAACGGTAGCGGTTTCGCCCCCACCGCCTTCCCCCGGGAGTGCGCTAGCCTGCGTAGGCGAGTTCATGTCGCTGGGTTCGACACCGGGGCCCGAATGCTCTCAGCGAGAACCGCTTGCCGCCCCCGTTACCCCCGGAGGAGACATTGATGGCCGGACCCCACCCGTCGAGCCACGATATCGGCGCCGAGGGGCCACCCCATCCGAGCCCGCCCAGCTACCCCGAGACACCGCCCGGCGAGGCGGTGTCGGCGACGTATCCGGGGCCGCTGCCGCCGGCGCTGCCCTACCCGACGCAGCACCGCCGGCAACGGGCGGTGGTGGCGGCGGTGCTGGTGGTCGCGCTGCTGACCGCGCTGGTGGCGGTGACCGCCTACGTCGTGCACGACGACGAAGCGCCGGTGGCGATCTCAGAGGCGCAGGCCCGCACCGCGATTCAGGGCTACCTGGACGCGCTGTCCAAACGCGACATCCAGGCCATCGCCCGCAACACGCTGTGCGGCATCTACGACGCGGTGCGCGAGAAGCAGTCCGACGACGCGGTGGCCAAGCTGAACAGCGACGCGTTCCGCAAGCAGTTCTCCGAGGCCGAGGTGACCTCGATCGACAAGATGGTGTACCTGTCCAGCTACCAGGCCCAGGTGCTGTTCACCATGCGGGTGGTGGCCCCGGGCGGCAGCGCGTCCCGCGACACCCAGGGCGTCGCGCAGCTACTGGCCACCGACGGCAAGATCCTGGTGTGCTCCTATGTGCTGCACACCTCGGGAACCTACTGACGAAGCGTCAGTTGAACGAGTCGCCGCAGGCGCACGACCCGCCGGCGTTCGGGTTGTCGATGGTGAAGCCCTGCTTCTCGATGGTGTCGACGAAGTCGATCGAGGCGCCCTGCACGTAGGGGGCGCTCATCCGGTCCACCGTCAACGTCACGCCGCCGAACTCGGCGGTCAGGTCACCGTCGAGCGAACGGTCATCGAAGAACAGGTTGTAGCGCAGCCCCGCGCAACCCCCCGGCTGAACCGCGATCCGCAGCGCCAGGTCGTCGCGGCCTTCCTGGTCCAGCAGCGCCTTGGCCTTGGCCGCGGCGGCGTCGGTCAACGTCACGCCGTGGGTTGCGGTGGTCGACTGGTCCTGAACAGTCATTACTTCTCCCTACCGGTCCTGTATTCGAAATCGTGGGGTGGGTGCGCTCGGCGCGGATAGACCCACCTGATCAACGGTACCGTGTCGCGGCGCTATTCCCGAGTCAGCGGCTGCCCAGCTGCGCCGCGGTCGCCGAAGCCAGCCCCATCAGCTGGTTGGTGGCATCCACCATCGCCAGCCGCACCGAGCCGGCGTAGTCGGCGATGGCGCGGGTGCCGCGCCGGGAAATGAGGAACCCGGCGATCAAGAACACCGCCGCGGTGGACAGCCCGTGATTGACCATGTACAGCGCCGAACCGCTTTGGCCCTGGCTGGTCATCACGAAGATCCCCAGGATGATGAACCCGAAATGCGAGATCGAGGTGTAGGCGATCAGCCGCATGATGTCGGTCTGCCCGATCGCCACCAGCGCGCCGTAGACCACGCCGATGACCGCCAGCACGACGATTGCGGGCCGGAAATACGCGGAGGCCTCGGGGAACAACTGCAGGCAGTAGCGCAGCATCCCAAACGTGCCGACCTTGTCCATCACCGCCATCATCAGCACCGCGCTGGCCGGGGTGGCCTCCACCGCCGCATCGGGCAGCCAGCGGTGCAGCGGCCACAGCGGGGCTTTGATCGCGAACGCGAACATGAAACCGAGGAACAAGGCTTTCAGCACACCGGGATCGACCGCGGAGCCGGGCCCGAACGCGGCGACCACCGCGCGGAAATCGAAGGTGCCACTCCCGTGCTGGGCGGTCACCACGTACACCCCGATCACAGCGGCCAGCATGATCAGCCCGCCGAACAGGTTGTAGAGCAAGAACTTCAGCGCGGCGCGGGACCGACCCGCACCGGTGCCGAAGCCGCCGATCAGGAAATACATCGGGATGAGCATGGCCTCGAAGAACACGTAGAACAGCAGGATGTCCAGGGAGACCAGCGAGATCAGCACCATGGACTCGACGGTCAACGTCAGCGCGACGTAGGCGTGCACGCCGCGGCTGCGGTCACCGCCGTCGGTCCAACCCGCCAGAATCAGCAGCGGCACCAGCACCGCGGTCAGCAGCACCAACACCACCGCGATGCCGTCCACCCCGAGGGTGTAGCCGGCGCCGAACGCCGGTATCCAGGAATGCGATTCCACGAACTGGTAGGGCTGGCCGGTGGCGGTGCTGTCGTAGCCGACGGTGATGACGACCGCCACCGCCAGCACCGCCAGGCTCACCAGCAGCCCGGTCCACTTCGCCAACCGCGGCAGCGCGGCGGGCAGCAGGATCACCAGCACCGCACCGGCGATCGGCACCAGCCACAGCACGCTCAGCCACGGGATCGTCACAGTTGCACCGCCAGGATCACCGCGACCAGCAGCGCCGCGCCCACCAGCATGGTCAGCGCGTAGTTGCGGGCAAAGCCGGTTTGCAGGCTGCGCAGCCACTGCGATGTTCGTCGCACCGAGGCGGCCAGGGCGTTGACCGAACCGTCTACCCCGCGGTCGTCGATATCCACCAGCGCGCGGGCCAGTTGGTCACCGGGGAGCATGAACACCTCCTCGTTGAAGGCATCGCCGTACAGGTCGCTGCGCGCCGCGACGGTCAGCGCGGACACCTCGGCCGGCGCCGTCGCCGGGACCGGCCGTCTGCCGTACATCGCGTAGGCGATCGCGGCGCCGGCCAGCACCACCACCAACGTGATGGCGGTGCTGACCCACACCGGCACGGCGTGGCTGGCCTCGTGACTGCCGACCACCGGCTCCAGCCAGTGCTGCAGGGTCCCGCCGATCGCCAGCAGGCCCCCGGAGAACACCGCGCCGGCCGCCAGCAGGATCATCGGCCAGGTCATCACCCGCGGCGCCTCGTGCGGATGCGCGTCGGCGGCCCAGCGTTTTTCGCCGAAGAACGTCATCAGCATCACCCGGGTCATGTAG
>PPEA01000409.1 GCA_002967005.1 Mycobacterium talmoniae | reverse complement strand
CGGTCTGCGCCGCTACATCCCGGTTCGGGGGCGCTGGTCGACCGCGCGCACTGGGACGACGCCGAATACCGCTGGCACGTATTCACCTCGGATGGCCGCGAGTACGTGGGCCCCAGTTCCCTGATCTCCGCGCCCGGGGCGCTGCACATCCCCCCGGCTACCGAACGTCGACGGCATCGACGAATTCGGCGGTGTCTCTTTCCATTCCGCCGAGTGGGACCACAGCGTCGACCTCGCCGGGAAGCGGGTCGCGGTGATCGGCACCGGGGCCAGCGCGATCCAGATCGTGCCGGAACTGGTGCGCGACGACGCCGGCGTGGCCCAGGTGCAGCTGTATCAGCGCACCCCGCCGTGGGTGGTGCCGCGGCCCAACGGTCTGTTCCCGGCGCTGCTGCGCGGCGCGTTCGCCACGGTGCCGGGGCTGCGGCTGGCGGTGCGCTCGGCGATCTACTGGTGGCTGGAGGGCCTGGGCTATGCGATGACCAAACGGCCCAGCCTGCTGCGCGCCGTCGAACTGGTCGGCCGGTGGAACATCCGGCGCAGTGTGCGCGACAAGGAGCTGCGCCGCCGACTGACGCCGCGTTACCGCGCCGGCTGTAAGCGAATCCTGTACGCGCCCAACTACTACCAGGCGGTGGCCCACCCGAAGACGGAGCTGATCACCGAGCGGATCACCCGGGTCACCCGGGACGGCATCGTCACCGCCGACGGCGTCGAGCACCCGGTCGACGTCATCGTGTACGCCACCGGGTTCCACGTCACCGACTCCTACACCTACGTCGACGTCAAAGGTCCGCGCGGCGAGGATCTGGTGGACCGGTGGAACCGGGAGGGGGTGGCGGCCCACCGCGGCGTCGCGGTCGCCGATATGCCCAACCTGTTCTTTCTGCTGGGCCCGAACACCGGGCTGGGCCACACCTCGGTGGTGTTCATGATCGAGTCGCAGATCCACTACGTCGCCGAGGCGATCGCCGCGGCCGACAAGGCCGGCGCCCAGGCGCTGGCGCCCACCCGCGCCGCCCAGGACCGGTTCAACGCCGAGTTGCAGGACAAGCTGGCCGGGTCGGTGTGGAACACCGGCGGCTGCGCCAGCTGGTATCTCGACGAACACGGGGTCAACCGGACCCTGTGGAGCGGGATGACCTGGCAGTACTGGCGGACCACCCGCAAGCTGCACCCGAGCGAATACCGGTTCTCCGGAGTGGGTTCCGGGGCGGGCGCCCGCTGATCCCCGACGACACGCCAAACACAAGACCTTGTGTTGCGGCGTGATGTCAGACCCCAGGGGTAGTGTCGGAAGCCTAGGTGCCGGCGGGTGAAATGGGGTTCTGGTGAGCGAAAAAGTGAAGCTGATTGACCGGGTGTCGGCGATCAACTGGAACCGGGTACAAGACGACAAGGACTCCGAGGTCTGGGACCGGTTGACCGGAAACTTTTGGCTGCCGGAGAAGGTGCCGGTGTCCAACGACCTGCCGTCCTGGGGCACGCTGACCGCCGGCGAGAAGCAGTTGACCATGCGGGTGTTCACCGGGCTGACGCTGCTGGACACGATCCAGGGCACGGTCGGGGCGGTCAGCCTGATTCCCGACGCGCTGACCCCGCACGAGGAAGCCGTCTACACCAACATCGCGTTCATGGAGTCGGTGCACGCCAAGAGCTACAGCCAGATCTTCTCCACGCTGTGTTCGACCGCCGAGATCGACGACGCGTTCCGCTGGTCGGAGGAGAACCCCAACCTGCAGCGCAAGGCCGAGATCGTGATGCAGTACTACCGCGGCGATGAGCCGCTCAAGCGCAAGGTGGCCTCCACGCTGCTGGAGAGCTTCCTGTTCTACTCCGGCTTCTACCTGCCGATGTACTGGTCCAGCCGGGCCAAGCTGACGAACACCGCCGACATGATCCGGCTGATCATCCGCGACGAGGCCGTGCACGGCTACTACATCGGCTACAAGTTCCAGCGCGGCCTGGCCATGGAGGATCCCGCCAAACAGCAAGAGCTCAAGGACTACACCTACGAGCTGCTGTTCGAGCTCTACGACAACGAGGTGGAATACACCCAGGACCTCTACGACGAGGTCGGGCTGACCGAGGACGTCAAAAAGTTCCTGCGCTACAACGCCAACAAGGCGCTGATGAACCTCGGCTATGAGGCGCTGTTCCCGCGGGACGAGACCAACGTGAACCCGGCGATCCTGTCGGCGCTGAGCCCCAACGCCGACGAGAACCACGACTTCTTCTCCGGGTCGGGATCGTCGTACGTGATCGGCAAGGCCGTCGTCACCGAGGACGAGGACTGGGACTTTTAAGTCCGCGGAACGACGCCGGCGGGGGCGCCGTACTCCTCGCCCCAGTTGGCCCAGGCCACATCGGAGGGGCCGACCCTGCTGGTGACCAGGCTCCAGCCTTGCCCACCGTCACGTAGTAGTGCCACATACCGTTTCGAATGGCTTCCGACCTCGAACGGTGTGCCGGTGTAGTCGATCCATTGGCCGTCGGGTGCTTTGATGAAGCCGTTGACGTACGCCCACCCCTGCGACACGTTCAGGGTTTTGACGTCCAGCTTCGCGGGCTTGCCGAGCTGGGTCGTCAGGTCGGCCAGGGCGGGCTTGAGGATCGCCTGGCCGTCGGTCGAGGTGGGATCGGGGCTGGTGACCGGATCGGCGGATGCCCACCCGGCGGTGCCCACACCGACACACAGCAACAGCGCGACCAGCCACATCCTCACCATGCTGGGGACGCTACCGGACCGTCGCGGCACCCCGGTGCACAAAGTTTTAGCTGGTGGCCGCAGCGGTGAACGACGCGTGAATTGTGGGCGCCGCGGTGGCGCCGGCGGCCACGGTGCCGGGACACTGGCCAGGTGACCACCACCGCGTCGCTGTTCAGCTCCATCCTGCGCTGGCTGCAGGTCGGCTACCCCGACGGCGTGCCCGGCCCGGAC
Organism: Mycobacterium talmoniae; assembly: GCA_002967005.1. Classification (GTDB taxonomy): domain Bacteria; phylum Actinomycetota; class Actinomycetes; order Mycobacteriales; family Mycobacteriaceae; genus Mycobacterium; species Mycobacterium talmoniae. The sequence continues at coordinate 1,434 of PPEA01000409.1, read as the reverse complement.
CGGGTGCCGTTGTTGGCGCTGCTGCGCAGCACCCCACTGACCGAGGATCAGGTGCGAGAGGTGGTGCACAACATCACCGCCGACGGCTCGCCGGCGTTGGCCGACGGGGAGATCAGCCACGACGAGATCGCCGAATTCATCTCCGACGTCACCCAATACGACGCCGGCCCGGAGAACGTGCACCGGGTGGCGGCCAAACTCGCCGCGGCCGGTTGGCCGTTGGCCGGCGTCGATTTCGCCGAGGCCTAACAAGCTACCTTTTCTGGCCCGCCAAGCTCATCGAACCGCGCGGGGCACAGAGGTTTTCGGTCGCGAGGCCGACAACGTCGAGCAGCGGGGCGGGCGAATCCGGAACGGTGACCAGCTCGGGCATGGTGGCCGGCTTCTCCAGCGTCGGCGCCGGGTCGTGCTGCCGCGCCGGCTTTTCCGATGCAGGCACTGATTCGTGCGGGACGGCGTCTGGTCGGTGCGGCCGGCCCCACAGGATCGGCCACCAGTTCACCTGACCGACCAGCACCGCCAGGGCGGGCACCGTGACGGTGCGCACCAGGAAGGTGTCCAGCAGCAACCCGGCGCCGATGATGCAGCCCACCTGCACCATGCCGTCGACACTGCCGAACAGCAGACCGAACATCGAGGCGGCGAAGATCACCCCCGCCGAGGTGATCACCCCGCCGGTGGAGCCCACCGTGCGGATGACGCCGGAGCGCAGGCCGCGCTGCGCGGATTCGTCACGGATCTCGGAGATCAACAGCATGTTGTAATCCGCGCCGACCGCGACCAACACGATGAAGGCGATGCCGGGCACGCTCCAGGACAACTGCTGGTGCAGGATGAATTGGAACACGATGACCCCGATGCCCAGCGCCGCCATGTAGGACACCACCACCGAACAGATCAGGTAGATCGGGGCAATCAGGGCCCGCAGCAACAGCACCAGGATCAAGAAGACGATGATGACGGTCGCGATGATGATGAAACGCAGATCGACGCTGTAGCAGTCGCGCAGATCCCGGTTCGCCGCCGGGAATCCCGTCATCGACACCGACGCGTCGGCCAGTGCGGTGTTGGGTTGGGCCGAGCGCGCCGCGGCGGTGATCGCGTTGACCTGATCCATGGCCGCGGTGCTGAACGGGTTGAGCTCGGTCTGGATCAAGTACCGCACCGCGTGCCCATCGGCGGAGACGAAAGCCGTGGCGGCCTTCTTGAAGTCGTCGCCGGTCACACCTGCGCGGGAATGTAGAAACCCGCCATCGCCGGATCCGAGGCGCCGCGCTTGAGGGTGAGCAGATATTCCGAGGCCTCCTGCAGGCCGGCGCGACCCGCTTGGCCTGATCGACCAGCTGCTGCACCCCGTCGGCCAGGCGCTGGCTGGCCTCGGCCAGGGCGGCGGCGCCCTGTTGCATGGCGGCCAGCTGGGCGCGGGGCAGCACC
>PPEA01000408.1 GCA_002967005.1 Mycobacterium talmoniae | reverse complement strand
GGCGCCCTGTTGCAGTGGCGGCCAGCTGGGCGCGGGCAGCACCGGGATTGGGCATCGCCGGCACGGCGGCGTTGGCACTGGTCAGCGTCCCGCGCAGGGTGTTGGCCTGCGCCTGGATGTTCTGTTTTTCCGGCGAGTCCGGCAGCTGACTGGCGAGCTGGGCGATCCGGCCGGGTGTCCCGTCGTTGGCCAGTCGCTGCACCGTCGCGCGGGCGTTCTGGATGCGGGGATCGCTCAGCGCGCTGATCACCCCGTTGGCCTGCGCGGCGGCCTGGTTGACCTGGCCGCGCGCCTCGGCGAGGCTGCGGGCCAGATCCTTGGCGCCCTTGGCCAACTCGTCGAGGTCGCTGGTGTGGTCGTTGATCAGGCGCGACGCAGTTTGCAGCTTGTCGCCGGCCTGCCCGGCCTGATACGCCACGCTGGCCTGTTCCGGTCGTTGGCCGTTGGGCCGGGTGATGCCCCGGACGGCGGTGATATCGGGCAGCTGGCTCACCCGGGCGGCCATCTGCTCCAGGTCGGCCAGCGCCTTGGGGCTGCGCAGATCGTGCGGCGACTGGATCACCAGGTACTGCGGAATGGTGGCGTTGAGCGGGAAGTGGCGGCTGACCGCGGCGTATCCGCGGTTGCTGTCGACGCTGTCGGGCAGCGTGGTGCGCTGGTCCCAGTTGTAGTGCACCATGCTGCCCAGGCCGGCCAACGCCGTCAAAATCACCAGGCTGCCGACCAGATAGCCGGTGGGGCGGCGCACAATCCGTTTGCCCAGGCGCTGCCAGAACCGGGTGGTCAGGTCGCGGCGGGGCGCGATCCACCCCCACCGGCCGGTCAGCGCCATCAGGGCCGGCAGCAGGGTCACCGCGGCCAAAAACACCACCGCGATCGAGATGGCCAGCGCCGGACCGATCGTCGACAACATGCCCAACCGGGCGAACACGATGCAGGCGAAGGTCACCGCCACGGTCGCCGCGGAGGCCGCAATCACCTTGCCCACCGAGGTCAGCGCGCCCACCACGGCCCGATTCGACGGGGCGCCCTGCCGCAGGTGATCGTGATAGCGGCTGATCAGGAAGACGGCGTAATCCGTTCCGGCGCCGGTCATCATCGCCGTCATGAACACGACGCTCTGGTCGGACACCGCCATGCCGTGCTGCGCGAGCGCGGCGACGATGCCGCGTGCGGTCACCATCGACACGCCGATCATGATCAGCGGCAGCAACATGGTGATCGGGTTGCGGTAGATGATCAGCAAGACGATGAGCACCATGATCGCGGTCGCGATCTCGATGATGTGCATATCGCGGTCGCTGGCGTCGGCCAGATCGTTGATGGTGGCCGCGGGTCCGGCGAAGTCGGCGGCCAGGCCGGATCCGGCTGGGGCCTGCTTAACGGCCTGTTTGACGATGTCGGTGACCCGGTCGTACGCGTCGTAGCCCTCGGGGGTCGCCAACTCGCCGGCGAGGCCGATCGGCAGCAGCCAGGCCTGGTGATCCTTGCTGGTCATGGCCTCGCGCAGGGCGGGGGTGTCGACGAAATCCTGCAGCATCACCACGTCGCGCTTGTCCTGGCGCAGCTTGCCGACGACGTCGCGGTAGACGTTCTCGTCGGCGGGGTTGACGCCCTTTTCGTTGGTCAGGACGGCGATCAGCAGGTTGTTCGAGCCGGACTCGTCGAAGGCCTTGGCCATCTGTTGGGCGGTGACCATGGCCGGGGTGTCGGCCGGCATCAAGCCGACCGGATGTTCGCGCACCATCTGGCCCAGCGGCGGCAAGTTCAGGAACAACGCCACCGCCAGCGCGACCCAGGCGCCGATGACGAATACCGGCCAGCGCACTACAAAGTTGCCCACCCGCTGCAAAACGTCCCTCCAACCAGCCGAAACGCCTATATGTTCAACTCGCAGACGCGTCCCGACCCACAAACGCCCGCACTACGGGGATGCTCGATATCACGAAAACATCACGGCCGACGGTACACACGCCTCACCAGTAACAGCTGGAACTTGGATCACTCGCGTGTCGGACTTTGGGACTTTTCGGGCGCGCTGGCGTGGTGGCGGCGACGCTGCTGCTTCGAACGTGCGCTGGCGGCGGGCCCCTGCGCCGAACGTGCGCTCACGGCGACCTTTTGGCGATTTTCCCGCCGTGGACGCACGTTCGGCGAGCCGCGGTTACGGTTTCCGGCCGATCAGACGCGTCACGGCCTAAACGAACGAGCCCGATGCCGAGGCGTCGGGCTCGTTCTAGGCACTCAGTTCGGTGCGGCAGGCTGGCCGTTTAGGCGGCCCGCAGCGAGGACGTGTCGATCACGAAGCGGTAGCGCACGTCGCTGGCCAGCACCCGCTCGTAGGCGGTGTTGACGTAGTCGGGTTCGATGACCTCGATCTCGGGGCGCACGCCGTGCTCGGCGCAGAAGTCCAGCATTTCCTGGGTTTCGGCGATGCCGCCGATCATCGACCCGGACAGGCTGCGCCGCATCCCGGCCAGCGGGAACGGCGGCACCGCCATGTCGTGCTCGGGCATGCCGAGCTCGACCAGGGTGCCGTCGACCTTGAGCAGGTTCAGGTAGGCGCCCAGGTCCAGGTTCGCCGACACGGTGTTGAGGATGACGTCGAAGCTGCCGCGCAGCTTTTTGAAGGTGTCTGGGTCAGAGGTGGCGTAGTAGTGGCTGGCGCCGAGCCGCAGGCCGTCCTCCATCTTCTTCAGCGACTGCGACAGCACGGTGACCTCGGCACCCATCGCCTTGCCGAGCTTGACGCCCATGTGGCCGAGGCCGCCGAGGCCGATGATCGCGATCTGCTTGCCGGGCCCGGCGTTCCAGTGCCGCAGCGGCGAGTACAGCGTGATGCCGGCGCACAGCAGCGGCGCGGCCGCGTCCAGCGGGATCCCGTCGGGGATGCGCAGCACATACTTCTCGTCGACGACGATCGCGCCGCTGTAGCCGCCCTGGGTGGGCTGCCCGTCGCGGCCGACTGAGTTGTAGGTCGCGATCATGCCGCCACCGATGCAGTACTGCTCCAGGCCGGCCAGGCAGTTCGGGCATTCGCGGCAGGAGTCGACGAAGCAGCCCACCCCGACGTGGTCGCCGACCTTGTACTTGGTGACTTCGGAGCCGACGGCGGTCACCACGCCGGCGATCTCGTGGCCGGGGACCACCGGGTAGTTGGGCTGGCCCCATTCGGCTTTGACGGTGTGGATGTCGGAGTGGCAGATGCCGGCGAAGTGGATGTCGAACGCGACGTCGTGCGGGCCGGGGTCGCGGCGGGTGATGGTGGTCTTGGTCAGCGGTCCGGTCGCGGAGGTGGCGGCGTAGGCGGAAACGGTGCTCATTTGGTGATATCCCTCGTATATAGAACTGTGCACATCTTTGCATAGCTTAGCGAAGTAAATTTGGATCTTGTTCCCGGGTCGCCCGCCGCGGCGTGCCGAGGGCACCGTTATCGCAGCGTGCAGACAGTCTAGGGCTGTCGAGTAATCTCTGACACATCGTCGGTGGGCAGGGGGAGTGGTGGCCGAGTCGTCGTTTGGCCGGTATGAGTTGCGCGCGACCCTAGGCCAGGGCGGGATGGGTCAGGTGTTCCGCGCGTATGACACCGCGACGGATCGTGAGGTGGCGTTGAAGGTGTTGGCGCCGCAGGTGGCCGCCGACGAGACGTTTCAGCAGCGGTTCCGTCGCGAGGCCCATCTGGCGGCCCGGCTCAACGATCCGCATGTGGTGCCGATCCACAGCTACGGCGAGATCGACGGGCGGCTGTATGTCGACATGCGGCTGATCGAGGGCCAAGATCTCGGAACGGTACTGCGGGCCGGGGCGCTGGACCCGGCGCGGGCGGTGCGGATCGTGGAGCAGGTGGCCGAGGCATTGGATGCCGCGCATGCGAGTGGGCTGGTGCACCGCGATGTCAAGCCGCCGAACATCCTGGTAACCGCGCGTGATTTCGTCTACGTGATCGATTTCGGCATCGCCCGCCAGACTGGTGCGACGCGGTTCACCAGTACCGGTGCGGCGATCGGGACGTTTGCCTATATGGCGCCGGAGCGGTTCGAAACCGGCGACGGTGGTCCGGGGGTCGACATTTATGCATTGGCGTGTGTGCTGCACGAGTGTTTGACCGGACGCTCGCCGTTCGGCGGCGGCAGCATGGAGCAGCAGATCGCCGGGCATCTGACCAAGCCGCCGCCGCGGCCGTCGGAGGCGGGGGCGTCGCCGGCGTTCGATGACGTCATTGCCATGGGTATGGCTAAGGATCCGGCACAGCGCTTCCAGTCGGCGGTCGCGTTGGCCGAAGCGGCGCGCGCGGCGCTGGACGGCGGGGCTCGCGCAATGACGCCAGAGGTGCCGCCGACCCTATTGGCGGCGACCCAGTTGGCACCGACGCATTTCGCGTCGACGCCACCCGTGCCTTTCGCGCTGACGCCGCCTCCAGTCGGCGCGGGTTGGCCATCGCCACCGGCGGAAGCGGGTTGGCCGCCGCCGCATCATCCGCAACGCAGCTATCCGGGTACCGGCCATGGCAGGTCCGGTGCCGATTCGGCGGCAGTTCAGCAAGTGAGGCGTTCTCCGTACTTCGCCGCAGCTGGCATTTCGATGATCCTAATCGCTACCCCGGCTGCTTTCGTGCTGTGGGCCCATCGGAGTGATAATCACGGTGTGCTTTTTCCAGGCCCCTGGATAACGACTTCGGTGTTATTGGGTCTAGTTGCTATGCCGTTTGCGCTTATCGCAATGGGTAGCAGGGCTGCCGGGCGAAGGACCGTGATCGCCTCGTGGGTCACATGCGTTGCCTTGTTCCTGGTTGCCCTAATCCGGCTATCGATGTTGAGTCCAGGGAAGTCAGAGAACAGCCCGACATTTCATTGGCTAGCGCTTATCGAGTTCGCGATTACTATCGCAGGTATGGTAGGTGTCGGAATAATTCCACGCTCGGTATTCAACTGGTTTGGAAAATTCTGGTCGATAATTTTGATAGGGGGTGGCGTGGTGAATGCGGCCACACATCTCGCGATTGTCGGCATAGAATTTGACTCGGCTTATCAAACGATGAAGGGATTTGCGGCCTTTGGGATTTCTCAGCTGATCTTCTTCCTCGCGGTCGTTGGACTCGGCGCAACCATTATTCTGAATCGAGTCGCGACGTCGAGTGCCGAAACGGTCAGGTAAGGATCGGGTTGACGAACTCCAGCGATGTCGACTGGGTCGACGGTTTACATTGCGACTGCGACCGGCGCAGCAGAAGCGGTGTCTGATCTGGTTAGCACTGTCGGCCCTCCCCGCTACTGTCCACCCCATGAGCACACGCCCCAAAGTCGACCGACTCGTCATGTACAAGCACGGCGTCGCCTTCGTCGGGCGCCGCGGCCCGGTCGATGGCGATTTCGCCCTGACGTTTCGCCGCGACGACATGAAGGACGTGCTCAAGTCGCTGACGGTCGAGGTCGCCGACGGCCAGGCGTCGGTGGGCACCGTCGCGTTCGACACCCCATCGGATCCCCGCACCGACCTGGCCAACCGCAACCTGCTCGTCCAGCCGGGGGAAGCGCTGCTCGGGCTGATCGAGGGGCTGCGCGGCCGCGCCGTCGAGGTGCACTGCGGCGATCGGCGGCATCGCGGCGAGGTGATCGGCGTCGACGACTCCGGGGAGAACCCGACCCGTCGGCTGCTGGTGCTGCGGTCGGAGTCCGGCGCGGTCAGCCTGGTCGACCTCGCCGACGCGCAGGGTCTCGAATTGCTGGAGGACCCGTCCCGTGACGACCTGGCGTACCTGATCGACCGATCCCGCGCCGCGACGGCCGGCCAGAACTGCGACGTCACCGTGCAGATCCGCGGCCGCACCGACGACGCCCGGGTGTCCTACATCGTGCCGGCGCCGATGTGGCGGGTGTCGTATCGGCTGCTCCGCGACGGCGACACGCTGGTAGTGGTGGCGATGGGCATCGTGCACAACCCGGTCGACGAGGACCTCACCGAGGTCGAATTGACCCTGACCACCGGTGAACCGGTGTCCTTCGACATCGACCTGTATCACGGCAAACAGGTGCAGCGGACCGTGGTCGAGGAGAGCCAACGCGTTGCCGCCGCGCCGGCCGGGAAACGCATAGCGAGGCACGCGGCGCCGATGCCGGTGCCGGCCGGCGGACTGCCCGAGCCCGCGGGCATGGCCGCTGACTATGAGGCCTACGCGTACGAAGGAGCCGCCGCCGAGGTTGAAACCGGCGACCGCGGCGAGTATTTCGAATACCGGCTGACCGCCCCGGTGTCGCTGAAGCGCGGCGGCGCGGCCATGGTCCCGTTAGCGGTGGCACCGGTCGACGCGGTGCGCCGAGAGCTGGTGTGGCGCGACGGCCCCCAGCCCGCACCCGACATCATGCTGGCGTTCACCAACTCCACCGGCGTCGTCCTGGAAGAAGGTCCGGCCGTGATCTACGAGCAGGGCAACTACGCCGGGGAAGCCATGCTGGACTTCACCGCCCGCGGTGCGAAGGTGCGGCTGAGCTTCGCCAAGGACCTCGCGGTGCGCTGCCGGCGCACCGCGACCAGCGACACCGTCACCGCCAGGGTGCGGCTGGCCGCCGACGCGGTGGTCGAAGAGCGGCGACAGGAGCAACGGCACACCCTGCGGGCGGAAAACGACCACGACGAACCCGTCGAGGTCACCTTCGAGCTTCCGCAGCTGTCGGGACGCACCTTCCAGCCGCAGGATGGCATCTCCAAAGCCGAGGCCAGCGACGACGGGGCGTGGCATCGCTTCGCCGTCGAGGTGCCCGGCCACCAGGTGCGCGAGGCCACGGTGCTGGAGACCTGGCCGACCTACTCGAAAATCGAGTACCACCAGCTGTCGCCGGGTCGACTGGAGCAATGGCTGGCGAGCCGGTCGCTGGACACGGACACCATCGACGCCCTGTCGGGCGTGCTCGGGCACTGGGAGCACGCCAACCTGATGGACAGCCAACGCCAGCAGCTGGAGGGCGAACGCGCCGACATCTTCGCTGCGCAAAGCCGCACCGCCGAACAGCTCAAGGTGCTCGGCGCCGACGGCGCCGAGGGCGAGCTGCGGCGCCGCCAGGTCGGTGAGTTGGAACAGCTGCAGAACCAGGTCGCCGACCTCGATGGGCAGATCCGCCGACTCCGGGACGACGCGGACACCGCCCGTCGGGCGGCCTCGGACGAACTGCGCCGGCTGATCGGCCAGCCCGCCAATTAACGAGGTGGGTGGCCACACCGACGCGGCCGCGTCGCCATTTTCTTGGGTTCGTTGCCGATTGCTGGAGGCGCTGCAGCGGTCAGGGCGCCAGCGCTACTGAAACGACATCCCAGCGGCCTGACCCCCCGGTTTTTCGGGGTCACATGTCAGCTGGGGTGTCGATCTCAGCACACATGGGCAGTACCGACGAATTTATAGGCCCGCTTAGTTGATCGGGGCGTTGATAAACCGCAGGTCGTCGAGGATGCCGCGGGCGGCGACCACCCCCTGCCCGGTCTGCCACACCTCGTTGTTGACCACGAACACCCGGTTGTCCTGGGCGGCCGACAGCCGCCGCCACGCCTTGCTGTCCAACACCGCCTCGGCGCGCTTCTTGGCGGCCGGCGAGGCAAACGACATGTAGACGATGTCGGCGTCGGCGGCGGAGAAGTTGGCGTGGTCCAGGTCGCCGGTGCCGATCTCCACGTAGGCCTTATCGGTGAACCGCTGCGAGGCGGGGCGGTCCAGGCCCACCGCGGACAGCACGCTGGCCGGGAAGTTGTCGGCCCCGTAGATCCGCATGGTGTTCTCGGTGAGCTGCACGATCGACGCCTGGAAGTGCGGGGCGTCGTGGTCGGCACCGACCTGGGCGGCCTTGGTGGTGAACCCGTCCACCAGCGCGTCGGCGGCCCCGGTACGCGCCGTCGCCGCGCCCACCCCGTGCAGGTTCTCCTCCCAGCCGGCGCCCGGCGCCCCGGTGAACACCGTCGGCGCGATCTTGGCCAGGTCCGGGTACAGCGTCGGGGTCAGCGTCGCCGAACCCAGGATCAAATCCGGGTGGGCGGCGGCGATACCGGCCACATCGGGGGAGCTGCGGCTGCCCACCGGCGGCAGATCGTGCACGACGGTGCCCAGATAGGACGGCTGGGCATCACTGCTGTCGGGCAGCGCGGCGGCCACGATCCGGGACTGCAGCCCCAGCGCGCACAGCGCATCGAGCTGATCGCCGGACAAAACCACGATGCGCTGCGGGTCGGCGGGCACCTCGGCGGTATCGGGTTCCACCCCGGCCGCGTTGTGAGCCTGCCGGGTGTCGCCGCCCGGATCGGCCTTGGCCGGTTCCGGTGCGCAGGACTCGTCGGGCCGGCGCTCGTTACCCAGCACCCCGGCGTCGACGATCTTGGTGGTGCTGGTGATCACCGACGACGCGGCCGACCCGCCGTCGTGCCCGGATGAGGTGCATCCCGCGCACACCGCCAGCACCGCGATCGCGGCCGCCAGAACCCCAGGTCGCACACCGTCGAGCCGCACGGGTGTGACGGTAACATCCGCCGCCGTCCGCGCCGGTAGCCAGCCAATTACGACGGTTTGTAGGACCCATGCCGACGCGGGGTGGTTCTCGGGCTAGGATTCCCAGAGAAGTTTCCCGGGATGCCCATGTTTGGAGGAGCCTTGACCGCCGAAGCGCCCCCACGCGGAGAACTAGAGGCCAGTCGCCCGTTCCCAGCCCGGCTCGGCCCCAAGGGCAGCCTGATCTACAAGCTGGTGACGACCACCGATCACAAGCTGATCGGCATCATGTACTGCGTCGCCTGCATGGTGTTCTTCTTCATCGGCGGCCTGCTGGCCCTGTTCATGCGGACCGAGCTGGCCGCGCCGGGGCTGCAGTTCCTGTCCAACGAGCAGTTCAACCAGCTGTTCACCATGCACGGCACGATCATGCTGCTGTTCTATGCCACCCCGATCGTGTTCGGGTTCGCCAACCTGGTCCTGCCGCTGCAGATCGGCGCCCCCGACGTGGCCTTCCCGCGGCTGAACGCGTTCTCGTTCTGGCTGTTCGTGTTCGGCGCGACGATCGCGATCGCCGGGTTCATCACCCCCGGCGGCGCGGCGGACTTCGGCTGGACCGCCTACACCCCGCTGACCGACGCCATCCACGCGCCCGGCGCCGGACCCGACCTGTGGATCATGGGGCTGGCCGTCGGTGGTCTGGGCACCATCCTGGGTGGGGTGAACATGGTCACCACCGTGGTGTGCATGCGCTGCCCGGGCATGACGATGTTCCGGATGCCGATCTTCACCTGGAACATCCTGATCACGTCGATCCTGGTGCTGATGGTCTTCCCGCTGCTGACCGCCGCGCTGTTCGGGCTGTTCGCCGACCGGCACCTGGGCGCCCACATCTACGACCCGGCCAACGGCGGCGTGCTGCTGTGGCAGCACCTGTTCTGGTTCTTCGGGCACCCCGAGGTGTACATCATCGCGCTGCCGTTCTTCGGCATCGTCACCGAGGTGTTCCCGGTGTTCAGCCGCAAGCCGGTGTTCGGCTACACCACGCTGGTGTACGCGACCATGTCGATCGCCGCGCTGTCGGTGGCGGTGTGGGCGCACCACATGTTCGCCACCGGTGCGGTGCTGCTGCCGTTCTTCTCGTTCATGACGTTCCTGATCGCCATCCCGACCGGCATCAAGTTCTTCAACTGGGTCGGCACCATGTGGAAGGGCCAGCTGACCTTCGAGACGCCGATGCTGTTCTCGGTCGGCTTCGCGGTCACCTTCTTGGCGGGTGGTCTGACCGGGGTGCTGCTGGCCAGCCCGCCGCTGGACTTCCACGTCACCGACACCTACTTCGTGGTGGCCCACTTCCACTACGTGCTGTTCGGCACCATCGTGTTCGCCACCTTCGCCGGGATCTACTTCTGGTTCCCGAAGATGACCGGCCGGCTGCTCGACGAGCGGTTGGGCAAGCTGCACTTCTGGTTGACGTTCATCGGGTTCCACACCACCTTCCTGGTGCAGCACTGGCTCGGCGATGAGGGGATGCCGCGCCGCTACGCCGACTACCTGCCCACCGACGGCTTCCAGACGTTGAACATCGTGTCCACCATCGGGGCGTTCATCCTGGGTTCGTCGATGATCGTGTTCTCCTGGAACGTGTTCCGCAGCTGGCGCTACGGCGAGGTGGTCACCGTCGACGACCCGTGGGGTCACGGCAACTCGCTGGAGTGGGCGACGTCCTGCCCGCCGCCGCGGCACAACTTCACCGAGCTGCCCCGGATCCGTTCGGAGCGTCCGGCGTTCGAGCTGCACTACCCGCACATGGTGGAGCGGCTGCGCGCCGAGGCGCACGTGGGACGCAGCCACCACACCCCGGAGCCCGAGCTCGCCGAGGCGCAGTCCAGCTGATGCGGGCACACCCTGTGCGGCCGGGTCGTTTGGGCGGCAACCGCGGGTGAGTACGCCCAAGGTGTCGGTGTTGATCACCGTCACCGGTGTCGACCAGCCAGGTGTGACGTCGGCCCTGTTCGAGGTGCTGTCCCGGCACAACGTGGAGCTGCTCAACGTCGAACAGGTGGTGATCCGCGGCCGGTTGACGCTGGGAGTGTTGGTGTCGGCCACCTCGGAGGTGTTGGACGACACCGCCTTTCACGACGAGGTCACCGCGGCCATCCACCGCGTCGGCCTGGACGTCACCATCGAACCCAGCGACGACTCGCCGATCATCCGGGAGCCGTCGACGCACACCATCGTGGTGCTGGGCCGGCCGATCACCGCCGAGGCGTTCGCCGGGCTGTCCCGTGAGGTGGCCGCGCTGGGCGTGAACATCGACCTGATCCGCGGCGTGTCGGACTACCCGGTGACCGGCCTGGAGCTGCGGGTGTCGGTGCCGCCGGGGGCCGGCAGGGAGCTGCAGACCGCGCTGACCCGGGTGGCCGCCGACCAGCGCGTCGACGTGGCGGTCGAGGACACCAGCCTGGCCCGCCGCGCCAAACGGCTCATCGTGTTCGACGTCGACTCGACGCTGATCCAGGGCGAGGTCATCGAGATGCTGGCCGCCCGGGTCGGCAAGGAGGCCGAGGTCGCCGCGATCACCGAGGCCGCGATGCGCGGCGAACTGGATTTCACCGCCTCGCTGCAGCAGCGGGTGGCCACCCTGGCGGGGCTGCCCGCCGCGGTGCTCGACGAGGTCGCCGACGAGTTGGAGCTGACCCCCGGGGCCCGGACCACGCTGCGCACGCTGCGCCGGCTGGGCTATCAATGCGGCGTGGTGTCCGGCGGCTTCCGTCAGGTCATCGAACCGCTGGCCGAGGAGCTGATGCTGGACTTCGTCGCCGCCAACCGGCTGGAGATCGTCGACGGCAAGCTCACCGGCCGGGTGGTCGGGGAGATCATCGACCGGGCCGGAAAGGCCAAGGCGCTGCGGGATTTCGCCGCACAAGCCGGGGTGCCGATGCAGCAGACGGTCGCGGTCGGCGACGGCGCCAACGACATCGACATGCTCTCGGCGGCCGGGCTGGGGGTGGCGTTCAACGCCAAACCGGCGCTGCGGGAGGTCGCCGACGCGTCGCTGACCTACCCGTACCTGGACACCGTGCTGTTCATCCTCGGTGTGACCCGCGGCGAGATCGAGGCCGCCGACGCCGTCGACGGCGTCGGCCGCCGCGTCGAGATCCCCCCCGAGTAGTCCCGGGCGTTACGGCGAGCAGACGCAGATTCGCACTCGGCCTACGGCCAGAGTGCGAATCTGCGTCTGCTCGCGGGGGGATGAACGGCGAGCAGTCCCCCGTGCGGGAGGTGCCCCCAACAAAAGCCCCGGTTCCTGCCGAAATTGGGGGCCTTTGCGTCTGCTCGCGGGAGGTACGGCACGATGGTCGGGTGCCCGAAACAGGAAGTGACGCCGCCGCGGCCGACCTGCTGATCGACTTCCGAAATGTTTCGCTGCGCCGCGACGCGCAGGTGCTGGTGGGCCCGGTGGACTGGGCCGTCGAACTCGACGAACGCTGGGTGGTCATCGGACCCAACGGCGCCGGCAAGACCTCGCTGCTGCGCATCGCCGCCGCCGCCGAACACCCCTCGTCGGGCACCGCGCACGTGCTCGGGGAGCAACTCGGCCGGGTCGACTCCACCGAGCTGCGCTCCCGGGTCGGGCTGAGCTCCTCGGCGCTGGCCGAGCGGGTGCCCGGCGACGAGCTGGTGCGCGACCTGGTCATCTCGGCCGCTACGCCGTGTTGGGCCGCTGGCGGGAACGCTACGAGGACGTCGACTACCACCAGGCCATCGACATGCTGGAAAGCCTGGGCGCCGAACACCTGGCCGACCGCAGCTACGGCACCCTGTCGGAGGGGGAGCGCAAGCGGGTGCTGATCGCCCGCGCGTTGATGACCGACCCGGAGCTGCTGTTGCTCGACGAACCGGCCGCCGGGCTCGACCTGGGTGGACGGGAGGAGCTGGTGGCGCGGCTGGCCGATCTGGCGGCCGACCCCGACGCACCGGCGCTGGTGCTGGTCACCCACCACGTGGAGGAGATCCCGCCCGGTTTTTCGCACTGCATGCTGCTGTCCGAGGGCGAAGTCGTCGCGGCCGGTTTGCTGTCCGATGTGCTGACCGCCGACAACCTGTCCGCGGCGTTCGGCCAATCGATCGCGCTGGACGTCATCGACGGGCGCTACTTCGCGCGCCGCACCCGCGCCCGCGCAGCCCACCGGAGGCGTGCATGACCGAACCCTTGACCCCACGGCCGGCGGCCACCGTGATGCTGGTCCGCGACGGCGCCGACGGTCTCGACGTGTTCTTGATGCGGCGGCACTCCCGCATGCATTTCGCCCCGCGGGTGATGGTGTTTCCCGGTGGTGGGGTCGACGATCGCGACCGCCACGCCGAAATCGCCTGGGCGGGACCGCCGCCCGACTGGTGGGCGCAGCGGTTCGGCGTCGAGAACGAGCTGGCCGAGGCGCTGGTGTGCGCGGCCGCCCGGGAGACGTTCGAAGAATCCGGGGTGCTGTTCGCTGGGCCGGCGGACGACCCGCACAGCATCGTCGGCGACGTGTCGGTGTACCGGGATTCGCGTCTGGCCCTGGCCGACAACACGCTGTCGTTCGCGGAGTTCATGCGCGCCGAAAACCTGGTGCTGCGCGCGGATCTGCTGCGGCCGTGGGCGAACTGGGTGACCCCCGAAGCCGAACGCACCCGCCGCTACGACACCTACTTCTTCGTCGCGCGCTGCCCGACGGCCAACGCGCCGACGGGGAGAACACCGAATCCGACCGCGCCGACTGGACCACCCCCGAAGCCGCCATCGCGGACTTCGCCGCGGGCCGCAATCTGCTGTTGCCGCCAACCTGGACCCAGCTGGATTCGCTGGCCGGGCGCACCGTCGCCGAAGTCCTCGCGGTGGAACGCCAAATCGTCGCCGTGCAACCCGATTTGACGATCGACGGCGACAACTGGGTGTTCGAGTTCTTCGATTCCGAGCGCTACAACGCGGCGCTGCAGCAGCGGCCGGATTCGCTGCCCCCGGGGTGGGGACAGTGACCGAATTCGCCCGGCTGCACCTCAGCGCCGACCACCCCGGGGTCGCCACCCTGGTGCTGTCCCGGCCGCCCACCAACGCGCTGACCCGGCAGGCCTGCCGGGAGATCGCGGCCGTGGCCGCCGAGGCGGGCCGCCGCGACGACGTCGCCGCGGTGATCCTGTTCGGCGGGCACGAAATCTTCTGCGCCGGAGACGATGTTCCCGAACTGCGCACGCTGACCCCGGCCGAGGCCGACCACCGCCGCCCGGGTCCGGCGCACGGAGGCCCGTCGCGGCCGTCGCGGCGATCCGCAAGCCCACCCGTGGCCGCGGTCACCGGGTACGCGCTGGGCAGCGGGCTGGC
>PPEA01000407.1 GCA_002967005.1 Mycobacterium talmoniae | reverse complement strand
GTACAGCGGACGGTTTTTCGACGCCGAGGAGGCGCTGGCACTGGGCCTCATTGACGACATGGTGGCCCCCGACGGGGTGTACGACGCCGCGGTGGCCTGGGCGGGCCGGTTTGTCGACAGCCCGCCGCTCGCGCTGGCCGCGGCCAAGGCCGGCATCGACGACGTGTTCACCCTGTCCCCGGCGGAGCGACTGGCCGCCGGCCGGCGCCGCTACGTCGAGGTGTTCGCCGCCAGCCTCGGCGGCAACGTCCGCCGCTGAGACCACCGTCGACCCGTCCAATTCTTTGGAAAATTTCTTGTTTTCTCACGTTCTTATCAGCTAACGTACGCGTCAAAAGTGATGTCGGTCACCGTGAGAAAGAGCCGGTCCATGCAGCAACTCGCCACCCGTCCCTGGATCACCGCCGGTATCGCCCTCGCGGGCGCCAGCCTCATCGCCACCGCCCCGGTGACCGCACCGCCGCTGCCCGACGTGCACGTGTCCCGCCTGATCCAGCTGATCGCCGACGAAGCCGATATCACGATCGACCTCATCCGGCACGGCCAGTCGTTCGACAACGTGCAGGGCATTATCGGGACGGTGGCGCCCGGGGCCGGCCTGACCCCCACCGGTGCGGAGGAGGCCGCCTACCTCGCCGACCCCAGCAATCCGGTGCACCTCGCCGATCCGAGCAGCTACGGCGGGATCTTCGCCTCCGGGCTGATCCGCACCCAGGAGACCGCCGCGGACTGGCTCGACGCGGCGAATGCGGCGGGGACACCGGTGACGGACCTATCCGGGCTCAATGAGCTCAATGCCGGCATTTTCGAAGGTGCCCCGCAGAACGCCCTGACCGGTCTGGCGTATCTGGCCGCCCCGCTGGCCTGGACGCTGGGGCTGTACTTCGTGCCGGAGCTGGGCTCGTCGGACTACAACGGGATGGCGTTCGAGGACCGCTACAACGACGCCATCCAGACGATGTACGACGCGACCAGCCCCAACGGGGAGAGCGTGGGGTTCTCGCACGGGGCCGCGATGATGATCTGGACGATGATGAACGTCAACAACCCCAATCCGCTGCTCATCCTCGAACACCCGCTGGACAACACCGACCAGGTGGTGATCACCGGAAATCCCGAGGACGGCTGGACGCTGGTCAGCTGGGGCGGGGAAAGCGTCGCGCCGGCGAACCTGCTGCAGGACCTGTTCGTCAACACCCGCGACCTGATCACCACGCCGCAGATGGCGGCCTTCAACGTGTGGCAGGCGCTGCTCACCTTGGATCCGTCGACGATCCTGAACTCGCTCAAGGACGGCGTCGTCGACATCGCCCGGACGACGCTGAACTACCCGGTCGTCATGATCCAGGACATCATCGGTGCGTTCACCGGCAGCGTCCCGCTCGGCCTGGACTTCGGCGACCTGCCCAGTGAGCTGGCCGCGGCGTTGCCGGCGGCGGCCACCGACTTCAGCGCCCTGCTGCCCGGCGAGCTGGGCACGCTGATCGGCGACCTGTTCACCGCACTGTGAGGTGCGGGACCGGCGGTTACCTCGTCGGCCCAGCCTCCCACTAGGCTGAGCCATCATGACGAGTACCGATCCGGCACCGCAGCCGCATGCCACTGCCGAGCAGGTAGAGGCCGCGCGACACGACAGCAAGCTCGCCCAGGTGCTGTACCACGACTGGGAAGCCGAAAGCTACGACGAGAAGTGGTCGATCTCCTACGACCAGCGTTGCGTGGACTACGCCCGCGGCCGCTTCGACGCCATCGTCCCGGCCGACGAGTTGCGCACCCTGCCCTATGACCGCGCCCTGGAGCTGGGCTGCGGCACCGGCTTCTTTTTGCTCAACCTGATCCAGTCCGGGGTGGCGCGCCGCGGCTCGGTCACCGACCTGTCGCCCGGCATGGTCAAGGTCGCCACCCGCAACGGGCAGTCGCTGGGCCTGGACATCGACGGCCGCGTCGCCGACGCCGAGGGCATCCCGTACGACGACAACACGTTCGACCTGGTGGTCGGGCACGCCGTGCTGCACCACATCCCCGACGTGGAACTGTCGCTGCGCGAGGTGATCCGGGTGCTCAAGCCGGGCGGGCGGTTCGTGTTCGCCGGCGAACCCACCACCGTCGGCAACACCTACGCCCGCACCCTGTCCACCCTGACCTGGCGGGCCACCACCAACCTCACCCGGCTGCCCGGCCTGACCGGCTGGCGCCGCCCCCAGACCGAACTCGACGAATCCTCCCGCGCGGCCGCGCTGGAGGCCGTCGTCGACCTGCACACCTTCGAACCCGCCGACCTGGAGCGGATGGCCACCAGCGCCGGCGCGGTGCAGGTCGCCACCGCCAGCGAAGAGTTCACCGCCGCCATGCTGGGCTGGCCGGTGCGCACCTTCGAGGCCGCGGTGCCCGCCGGCCGATTGGGTTGGGGCTGGGCGAAGTTCGCGTTCAACAGCTGGACCACGCTGAGCTGGGTGGACGCCAACATCTGGCGCCGGGTGGTGCCCAAGGGCTGGTTCTACAACGTGATGGTCACCGGGGTTAAGCCGTCCTGACCTTCAGCCGGGCCGACGTCGCTACCTGCGCTCGGAGCGCGGCGCCGCGGCCCTGCGGCGAGGTCGCCGATCTGGCGCTGACCGACGCCACCCGGGTCGCCGA
>PPEA01000406.1 GCA_002967005.1 Mycobacterium talmoniae | reverse complement strand
GCTGCGCGGCAGCCGGCCGCTGTCGGCGGTCATCACCCGACTAGGGTCCGGGGCGGCCGGGCGAGCAACGGTGTTCGTTTGCCGTTCCTCCCGCTGAGCGTCCCGGTAGGCTATCGGCAGTTACATTCAGGCCCCGGCCGGGGTTTCAGCCCGCAAGGACACGACGAGGCAAGCGAGACATTCGACGATGCGCATTCTGGTGGTGGCCGCCCTGTTGGCGGGTGGGCTCCTGGCGAGCTGGCCCGGCACACCGTCGGCGGTGGCGCAGACATCCTGCGCTGACCTGGGCGGCACCGTCGAAGCCGAGCAGATCTGCCATGTGCACGCGTCGAACCCGACCTACACGCTGGATTTGAAGTATCCGGTCGACTACCCGGATCCGGCGCTGACCGATTACGTGGCGCAAAACCGGGACGGGTTCATCACCGTCGCGCAGACGCAGGGGTCGCGTGATCTGCCGTATGAGATGGAGGCCACCACCGAGCAGCACCGCTCCGGGCAGGCCCCGAAGGGCACCCGCAGCGTGGTCCTCAAGATCTTCCAGGATGTCGGGGGACCGCACCCGTCGACCTGGTACAAGTCGTTCAACTACGACCTGGCCACCAACCAATCGGTGACCTACGACACGCTGTTTGCCCCGGGCAGCAAGCCGTTGGACACCATCTTTCCGATCGTGCAGCGGGAGTTGGTCCGGCAGGCCGGGGCGTCCGGCGCGCTGATCCCGCCCGGTAACGGCCACGACCCGTCGCATTACCAGAACTTCGCCATCACCGACGACGAGCTGATCTTCTACTTCGCGCCGGGGGAGTTGCTGCCGTTGAACGCCGGCGCCAGCACGGTGCGGGTGCCGCGCAACGCCATCCCACCGCTGACGGTGTAGCGGGCGGGTCACCCACCCGCGAGCGTGCACAAATGTACGGGTTTCCTGGTGCGTGGGCGTACATTTGCGCACGCTCGTCGCAGGGCTCGCGCGGCTCCCTGCGCGAGCAGACGCAGATTCGCACGATCCGGGCCCCGTATGTGCGAATCTGCGTCTGCTCGCCGTCAAAAACTCAGGCGGGCGTGAAGCTGTACACCTGACCGTCGCTGGTGGCCGTCACCACCTTGCGGTCGTGCGCGATCGACACCCCGAGCGGGAAACCGGTGGCCTCCGGCAGCGGATAGCTGTTGATGGTGTGCCCGTCGTCGGGGTCGAACACCAGCACCGACATGCCGGCCGGGCCGACCGTGGTCCCGCCCATCACGGTGTAGCCGACGCTCCCGGCCAGGCTCGAGGAGGACAGCGGGGTGACGTCGTCGCGCCGCCACGCGCGCTCGCCGTGGTCACCGGCGTCCTTGACCGCGACCAGCCGGGTGTCGGGGCCGCCGCCGGACACAATGAGTCCGCCCGGGGTGACCGCCGGCGGGGTCTGCGCCAAAAAGTCCAGCGGCGCAGACCATTTCGGTTTTCCGTCGGCGGCGTGCAGCGCCCACAGTTTCTGGTCGCGGCCGTTGACGTAGATCGTCTCGCCGTCGGCGGACAGCACCGGGCCGGCCAGCACCCCGGCGGACACCGCGTCACTGGTCCATTCCCTGGTGAGCAGCGGGATGTGTCCGGGGTGGTATTTCAGTCCGACCAGCACCGCCGCCTTGGCGTCCGGTTCCCACAGGCTGACCACCACCGTGCCGGTGGCGGCGGCGAAGGCCGGCGCGGCGGCCACCGGGCAGCCGGATTTGGCCGGGGCGCAGTCGGATAGACCGCGGGTGAAATCTTTGGGGTCCACGCCGTCGATCAGGTCCAGCGGATTGCCCACCACCGTGCCGCGGTGGGCGTCGAACACCAGCACCTGACCCAGGTGGGTGACCACCAGCAGTTGCCCGCCGCCGAGAAACCGTGGTGTGGCGGGCATCCCGATCACCGGTTGGCGCCACCGAATCCACTGGGTGGGCGGAAAGGACAGGATCGCCCCGGGCTGGCGACGTAGACATTGTCGAATTGGTCGTACAGCGGGCCGAAGAATCC
>PPEA01000405.1 GCA_002967005.1 Mycobacterium talmoniae | reverse complement strand
CGTCCACCCGGGCGCCGCGGCGGCGTCCACCCACGAGTCGGTGTTGCCGCAGCCGCCGAGTGCGGCGGCGAGCGCGGCCGCCGACACCGTCGAGACCAGACGCTTCAGGCCGCCGCGGGGATGACGCCAGGACACGGTGGTGATTCCCCAATCCTTTGCGAAAGCGAGTCCAGGTGAGGGTAACCTGTGCCACCCAAATCGCTCGCGTAGGCTTTCCGGCCATGACGACCATGTGGGGTGCTCCGATCCACAAACGCTGGCGGGGCTCACGGCTGCGCGACCCCCGCCAGGCCAGGTTCCTGACCCTGGCGTCGCTGCGCTGGGTGCTGGCCAATAAGGCCTACACCCCGTGGTATCTGGTGCGGTATTGGCGGCTGCTGAAGTTCAAGCTGGCCAACCCGCACATCATCACCCGCGGCATGGTGTTCCTGGGTAAGGGTGTGGAGATTCAGGCCACGCCGGAGTTGTCCCAGCTCGAGATCGGCCGTTGGGTGCACATCGGCGACAAGAACACCATCCGGGCGCACGAGGGCTCGCTGCGGATCGGCGACAAGGTGGTGCTCGGCCGCGACAACGTCATCAACACCTATCTGGACATCGAACTCGGTGATTCGGTGCTGATGGCCGACTGGTGTTACGTCTGCGACTTCGACCACAAGATGGACGACATCAACCTGCCGATCAAGGACCAGGGCATCATCAAGAGCCCGGTGCGGATCGGGCCGGACACCTGGGTGGCGGCCAAGGTGACGGTGCTGCGCGGCACCAGCGTCGGCCGCGGCTGCGTGCTGGGGTCGCACGCCGTGGTCAAGGGCAACATCCCGGATTACTCGATCGCGGTCGGCGCGCCGGCCAAGGTGGTCAAGAACCGCAAGCTGTCGTGGGAGTCCTCGGCGGCCGAGCGCGCCGAACTGGCCGCCGCCCTGGCCGACATCGAACGCAAGAAGGCGGCCCGCTGAGCCCGGCGCGTCAACCCGGGCGGATATGCTGCACACCGTCATGGACCCTGAGCAGCATGCCGACGACCGGGCCGCGCTGGAGTCGGTGATATCGGCCGATTTGCGGGAGCTGACCGCCGAATCCGACGAGATCGGCCGGTTATTCGCCGGCGCGCATGATGTGCGGCCCACCGATTTTCGCGCCCTGCTGCACATCATGGTGGCCGAAACCGCCGGGCAACCCATCAGTTCCGGCGAACTCGGTCAGCGGATGGGGCTGTCGGGCGCGGGCATCACCTACCTGGTGGACCGGCTGATCGACTCCGGTCACGTCCGGCGCGACGCACATCCCGGCGACCGGCGCAAGGTCATCCTGCGGTACGCCGACCGCGGATTGGCCACCGCCCGTGCGTTTTTCACCCCGCTACAACAGCACACCCGGGCCGCGCTGGCCGACCTGCCCGACGCCGACCTGGCGGCCGCGCACCGGGTGTTTGGCGCCCTCACCGCGGCGATGCGCCGCTTCCAGGACGACCTGGGCTTGCCGTGAGCGACGGGGTGGTCAGCGGCGATGACGCGTGCCGGGCGGCGGTGGGCGCAGGGCGGGCCACCAGATCCGGTCGCGATCAGCGCGAACAGCGCCGGAATGACCACGGTGCGCACCACGAAGGTGTCCAGCAGGATGCCGAGGCCGACGATGATGCCCAGCTGGGTCAACACGATCAGCGGCAGCACCCCGAGCACGCAGAACACCGCGGCCAACACCACCCCGGCGCTGGTGATGACGCCGCCGGTGGCCGCCACCGCCGCGACCATGCCGGCGCGGGTGCCGCGTCGGCGTCTCCGTC
>PPEA01000404.1 GCA_002967005.1 Mycobacterium talmoniae | reverse complement strand
CCGGCCGCGGCGGCTTCCAGGGCGGCCAGGCCGAACGGCTCGTAAGTGGCTGGGCAGTACCGCGGCGACGGCCCGGTGCAGCAAGCCAGCAGCTCGTCGGTGGTCCAGGCGCCCGACGAACCGCGTCGCCTTGAGCACCCGGTGCTTGCGGGCGCACTCGAGCAGCCAGTCCTGCTGGGTGCCGTCCCCGGCGACGGTCAGCGTGGTGCCCGGGTGGGCGCGCCGGATCCGGGGCAGCGCGGCGATGGCCTCCTGGACACCCTTCTCATACTCCAGCCGCCCCACATACGCCAGCTCGGGCGGTCCGGTGCGTGGCCGTCGCGGCGCGAACGGCCACCGGGCCGCCTCGATTCCGTTGCGGATGACGGTGGTTTCGGCCAGGCCGGGGCCGAACAGCTCGGTGATCTCGTCGCGCATCGAGGCCGAACAGGTGATCAGCGAATCGGATTCGCGGACCAGCCAGGATTCCACCGCGTGCACCTGACGACTGATCCGGCCGGACACCCAGCCGGAATGCCGTCCGGCTTCGGTGGCGTGAATCGTGGAAACCAGTGGCACATCGTAGAATTCGGCCAGCGCGATCGCCGGGTGCGCCACCAGCCAGTCGTGGGCGTGCACCAGGTCGGGCCGCCAGATCCGCTGGCGCCATGGGTCTTCAGCGACAGCCCGGCGCGGACCATGGAGTGGCCCATGGCCAGCGTCCAGGCCATCATGTCCGGACCGAAGGAGAATTCGTGCGGGTCCTGCGCCGCGGCCACCACCCGCACGCCCTCGCTGACCTCGTCGGACGACGGGTGGGTGCTCGGATCGGTGTCGGTGGGGCGGCGGGACAGCACGACCACGTCGTGGCCGGCGGCGGCCAGCGCGGTGGACAGGTGGTGGACGTGGCGGCCCAGCCCGCCGATCACCACCGGCGGGTACTCCCACGACACCATCAGGATCTTCACGCGCCGGCTCCCTGTCCGCGCGAGCGTGCGCAGAAACGGGTTTCGCCTCGGCGTGTCGACCGGGGA
The DNA here is from genome assembly GCA_002967005.1 of Mycobacterium talmoniae. Lineage (GTDB taxonomy): Bacteria > Actinomycetota > Actinomycetes > Mycobacteriales > Mycobacteriaceae > Mycobacterium > Mycobacterium talmoniae. The sequence goes on along the minus strand of PPEA01000404.1, from coordinate 4,674 downwards.
CACGCACACTCGCGCCGAACTAGCACCGCAGCCTCCGAGCGTCCAGGGCGCCGAACAGGCCGTCGGCGCGGTTCCAACCGTCGGCCAGCCGCTGCGCGGTTGTCGCGGCGGCCCGACGTCCAGCGCCCCGGCGACTCTCCCGGGTGGCATGCGCGTGCAGATGCGCCCGATACCGGGCGTAGTCGGCGGCAGAGTCCTTGCTCACCATAAACGGCCAGTCGCTGGACACCGTCAGCAGTGTCTCGCGCAGGATCTGGTCGGCGACCCGATCGCGTGGGGTGGGCCCATCCAACGTCTGGGTCAGCGCCTTGTCGACGGTGGACAGCGCGGTGTCCACCACTTCGGCGTTGAGCTGCACCAGATCGGCCACCTTGTCGCCGGTCCACACCTGCCAGTCTTTGCCCGAACCCCAAGAGCTGGGCGGCAATTCGACCGGAGCGCCGACATAGCCGGCGGTGATCGCATCGGACAGGGTGCCCACCTGCACCCCGGCGGCCGGCAGCGCCCGCAGCACCCGCTCCAGCCACAGCGGGCCCTCATACCACCAGTGGCCGAACAGCTCGGTGTCGAACGCGGCGACCACATGCGCGGGCCGCCCGATCCGTTCGGACTCCGAGACCAGCCGGCGCCGGACCACGTCGACGAAGTCGGCGACGTGACCGTCCACGGCGGCCGCCGCGCGCTGCGGGTCATAGGGCGCCTTGTCTTCCGGCGGCACGGCCCGCCCGGTGACCCGGGCCGGTTTGAGCCCGGTGCGGTGGTCGTGGGTGTGAAAGTCGCGGTAGGCGCCGTGGCCGGGATACCCCGATTTCGGCGACCACACCCGGTAGCTGACGGTCAGGTCCCGCCCGAACGCGACGACGTCGCTGCCCCCGACCGGGCGGCCCAGCGCGGTGTCGCCGTGCAGCGACGGGCCGTCGACCATGAAATGCGTCACCCCGGCGCGGCGTAGTCGTGTTCCATCCCGGGGGCGTAGGCGCATTCGGCGCCCAGATGCCGGCGGGGGTGTGCGCCAGCCGGTGCCGGGCGTCGGCCAGGCCTTCGCGCAGCGAGAATTCGCGCAGCCGCGGGTTCAGCAGCGGCTGAAACGGGTGGGCCAGCGGGCCGCCCAGCAACTCCACCGTGCCGGCCTGGACCAGCTCGCGCAGCAGCGGGCTGGCGCCGTGCCGCCACCGGGTACCGAAGTCGTCCAGGGCCCGCTCGGCGGCGGCGCATTCATGAATCCCGAAGCTGCGCAACGGTTCTGCCAGCGTGGTCGCCTCCACCGCGCGCAGCTGCCAGTTGGCCAGCCAGTGGTGCATACCGTCCAGGCAGTACGGGTCGTCGAGTTGGGCGGCCACCACCGGGGTAACCCCCAGGGTGATCAGCCGACGCCGATCCTCGCCGGCCAGGGTGTCCAGCACCCGCAGCAGCGGCAGGTAGGACGCCGACCAGGACTGATACAACCATTCCTCGCCGACCGGCCAGCGGCCGTGATGGGCCAGCCACGGCAGGTGGGTGTGCAGCACCAGGGTGAACAGGCCCGGTACCGGCTCGGCGCGGGTCACGGCCGCACCGCGATCGCCACCAGATCCAGGCTGTCGTCGATATCCCGGTCGCCCGCCTCGAGCAGGTCGAAGTCGGCGGTGCCGATCCCGGCAACGTCGGCCAGCAGCTGATCCGGCCACGGGGCGTCGGCCACCGCCCGGGCGATCTGCGCGTCGATGATGGAGCCCCCGTGGCGGGCGTCGAGGTCGGCCAGTCGCGGCCCGTGGAAAACGCCGTGCATCCCGTCCACGCGGAACCCGCCGTCGACCAGCAGCTCGGTCAGCTCCTTGGCGTTCAGTTCGCGGGTGTGGAACGGGTTGATCGGGGTGTCGCGGCCCGGCGAGAAGGTGATCCGGTTGGGGGTGGACACCATCAGCAGCCCGCCCGGGCGCAGCACCCGCGCGCACTCGGCGACGAACTGGGCCTGATCCCACAGGTGCTCGATGACCTGGAAATTAACAACGACATCCACCGCCGCGTCGGGCAGCGGCAGCTCGGCGAGGTTGCCGTGCATCACCTGCACCCGCGGATAGCGGGCCCGCACATGGGCCACGGTGGTCTCGTCGTAGTCCAGGCCGATCACCCGGCGGGCCACGCCGGCGATCAGGTCGGCGCCGTAACCCTCCCCGCAGCCGGCCTCCAACACCTCGCGGCCCGCGCAGCGCGGCGCCAGCCGCTGGTAGACCACCTCGTGGCGGCGGAACCAGTAGTTCTCCTCGGCCAAGCCGGGGATGGTGCGTTCGCCGGTCAGCGCCAAGGTGTCGGCGTCCGGCGCGGTGCCGGTATCGGGACCGTCGGTAGCGGATGTGCTCATTGCAACAGGCAGGCTATCTGTCAACCGGGTGGTTCGCGAATGCTTCACCCCGACGGGCAGGCAGAACCTGCACGGTGACCCGCTATGGTGTACGAGCGAACCGCACAAAGTTACCCGTGAGTAACATCGTTGTGCGGGGGCGTGACCGTGACCCAAGTTTTGCGACCCGGGGGTTGCAAGACTCCCTTCGAGGAGGACGAGCCAGTCTCATGACGAACATCGTGGTCCTGATCAAACAGGTCCCAGACACATGGTCGGAGCGCAAGCTCACCGACGGTGACTACACCCTTGACCGCGAGGCCGCCGACGCGGTGCTCGACGAGATCAACGAGCGAGCCGTCGAAGAAGCCCTGCTGATCCGCGAGAAAGAGGGCGGCGAGGGGTCGGTGACCGTGCTGACCGCCGGCCCGGAGCGCGCCACCGAGGCGATCCGCAAGGCGCTGTCGATGGGTGCCGACAAGGCCGTGCACCTCAAGGACGACGGCCTGCACGGCTCCGACGTGGTGCAGACCGCGTGGGCGCTGGCCCGCGCGCTGGGCACCATCGAGGGCACCGAACTGGTGATCGCCGGTAACGAGTCCACCGACGGCGTGGGCGGCGCGGTGCCGGCCATCATCGCCGAATACCTGGGCCTGCCGCAGCTGACCCACGTGCGCAAGGTGACCCTGGAGGACGGCAAGATCACCGCCGAGCGCGAGACCGACGACGGGGTGTTCACCCTGGAGGCGGCGCTGCCGGCGGTGGTCAGCGTCAACGAGAAGATCAACGAGCCGCGCTTCCCGTCCTTCAAAGGCATCATGGCCGCCAAGAAGAAGGAAGTCACCGTGCTCACGCTGGCCGAGATCGGCGTCGAGGCCGACGAGGTCGGCGTCGCCAACGCCGGGTCGACGGTGACCGCGTCGACCCCCAAGCCGCCGAAGACCGCCGGAGAGAAGATCACCGACGAAGGCGAGGGCGGCACCAAGATCGCCGAGTACCTGGTTGCCCAGAAGATCATCTAAGACGAGAGCGATATAACCCATGGCTGAAGTACTGGTGCTCGTTGAGCACGCCGACGGAGCGCTGAAAAAAGTCAGCTCCGAATTGATCACCGCCGCTCGCGTTTTGGGCGAGCCGGCCGCCGTCGTGGTGGGCGGCCCGGGCGCGGCCGCGCCGCTGGTCGACGGGCTCAAGGCGGCCGGCGCCGCCAAGATCTACGTTGCCGAGTCCGACACCGTGACCAACTACCTGATCACCCCGGTGGTCGACGTGCTGGCCGCGCTGGCCGAATCGGCCACCCCGGCCGCGGTGCTGCTGGCCGCCAACGCCGACGGCAAGGAGATCGCCGGGCGGCTGGCCGCCCGGATCGGTTCGGGCCTGCTGGTCGACGTGGTCGAGGTCAAGGAGGGCGCCAAGACGGTGCACTCCATCTTCGGTGGCGCGTTCACCGTCGACGCGCAGGCCAACGGCGACACCCCGGTGATCACCGTGCGGGCCGGGTCCATCGAGCCGGCCCCGGCCGACGGTGCCGGTGAGCAGGTCACCGTCGAGGTGCCCGAACCGGCCGAGAACGCGACGAAGATCACGTCCCGTGAGCCCGCCGTCGCCGGCGACCGGCCGGAACTGACCGAGGCCCCGATCGTGGTGGCCGGTGGTCGCGGGGTAGGTAGCGCGGAGAACTTCTCGGTGGTCGAGGAGCTGGCCGACTCGCTGGGTGCCGCCGTCGGTGCGTCGCGTGCCGCGGTGGACTCCGGCTACTACCCGGGCCAGTTCCAGGTGGGCCAGACCGGCAAGACCGTGTCGCCGCAGCTGTACATCGCGTTGGGCATCTCCGGGGCGATCCAGCACCGCGCCGGGATGCAGACGTCCAAGACGATCGTCGCGGTGAACAAGGACGAAGAGGCGCCGATCTTCGAGATCGCCGACTACGGCATCGTCGGGGACCTGTTCAAGGTCACCCCGCAGCTGACCGAGGCGATCAAGGCCCGCAAGGGCTAGTTTTTCTGCGTGAGCAGACGTAAAGGCCCCCTTTTCGGCACCGAAAAGGGGGCCTTTACGTCTTTTCGGGGGCGGGACGCCGAGTGCGGGCGGTTGCGGGAGCTGCTCGCGGCGGCGCGCGGCGGCGCCAGCCAGGTGCTGGTAGTCCGCGGCGAGGCCGGGATCGGCAAGACCGCGCTGCTGGGCTACCTCGTCGAGTCCGCCGCGGATTTTCAGCTGATCCGCGCCGTCGGCGTGGAATCCGATATGGAGCTCGCGTTCGCCGGTCTGCAGCAGCTGTGCCGCCCGCTGTTGGATCGAGTCGACCGGCTGCCCGAGCCGCAGCGCGCGGCGTTGGCCGTGGCGTTCGGGGCGAG
>PPEA01000403.1 GCA_002967005.1 Mycobacterium talmoniae | reverse complement strand
GCCCAGGATCATCGGGCCCCAGGAGCAGACCAGGTCGACGTAGCGGTTGCCGTCGCGTCGGGGAGCCGGCAGCCGTTCGCCTCGGCGATGAAGCGCGGGGTGCCGCCGACCGCCGAGAAGGCCCGCACCGGCGAGTTCACCCCGCCGGGGATGACCGCGCAGGCATCGTCGAACAGCCGCGCGGAGGTCGCGGTGGCCTGGTCAACATGCATGGCTACCAGTGTCCCAGCCGGCCTGATCTGGTGAACTACAGGGTGTAGTTCTCGCGGCTGCCGCGCCGGACCCCGTCGCTGCAGACGTACCTGCGACACCACGCGATGAGGAGAACCGAATGACGGTGGAAACGATGCGGCTGCGCTGGTCCTCCACTGCCCAGGACGATGCGTTCACGGTCGTCAATCCGGCGACGGGCCAGCCCATCGTGGTGATCCAGGGTGCCGGGGAGAAAGAGACCGATCGGGCCGTCGAGGCGGCGGCCGCGGCCCAACCGGACTGGAAGGCGCGTCCGCCGCGCGAGCGCGCCCGGTATCTGCGATGGGTAGCGGACGCGGTACGCGAGCACGGGGATGAGATCGCCGGCCTGGAGTCCAGCGATAACGGTAAGCCGGTGCGCGATGCGCGCCGGTACGACGTGGAGGCCTGCATCGCGATCTTCGAGCTGTTCGCCAGCTTGTGCGAGGTAATGCCAAGTCAGGTGCGCGACGCGGGCAGCCTGCTCGACATCACCATGCTTGAGCCCTACGGGGTGGTGGCGGCGATCGTGCCGTTCAACTGGCCGCCGCTGCACACCGCCGGAAAACTGGCACCGGCACTGGCGGTCGGTAATGCCGTGGTTTTGAAGCCGCCCGAGCAGGCCCCGCTGTCGATGCTGCGGGTCGTCGAGCTGGTCCAAGGCATCCTGCCCGACGATGTGGTGCACGTGGTGCCCGGTGGCGGCCGGATCGGAGCGCGTCTCGCCCAGCATCCGCTGGTCGGGAAAATCTCCTTCACCGGGGCGCCGACCACGGGTTCTGCCGTGCTTAAGGCGGCCGCCGACAATCACACCCCGACCCTGATGGAACTCGGCGGCAAGAATCCCTTCATCGTGTGCGCCGACGCGGATATCAACGCCGCCGTGGCGTGGGCGATCGAAGGCGGCTATTACAACAAGGGCGAGGCATGCACGGCGGCGTCCCGATTCCTGGTGCACCGCAGTGTGCACGACGAGTTCGTGGCGAAGCTCAGCAAGGCCGTCCGCCGGTTGCGAGTCGGTGACGGCGCCGACGCCCGAACGCACGTCGGACCGGTGGTCGACGAGAAACAGCAACAGCGGGTCGAGTCGTATCTCGCGCTTGGTGTCGCGGAGGGCGCGGTTGTGGCCGCGCAAGCCGAACTGCCAACCGACCCGGATCTAGCCGGCGGCTATTTCGTGCGGCCCACGTTGTTCACCGGTGTGACCCGAGACATGCGCATCGCCAATGAAGAGATTTTCGGGCCAGTCAGCGTGGTTATCCCGTTTGACTCCGAGGAAGACGCCATCAGCATCGCCAACTCCACCGCGTTCGGTCTGGTGGCCGCGATCTTCAGCCGGGACCCCGAAACCCCGTTGCGAATCAGTCGCGACCTCGGCGCGGGCATGATCTTTGTCAACAACTACAACCGCGCCGTCGTCGGCACGCCCTTCGGCGGGATCAACGCCAGCGGTTACGGGCGCGAGCACGCCCTCGAAACATTGCACGAGTTCGGGTACAGCAAGAGCCTACGGATGCCGTCTGGACGTTCGCCGGTACCCCAATGGGTTTCGGCTCTCGAGGTAACCGACGGGATCTAGAACCGCTGCAAATGCCTATTCCCGCGGTCGACGTGCACGCACATGTCTGGCTGGAACCGATACAGCGACTTGTGCCGACGCACTTGAGTCCGACCCCCGTCGCGGGTTTGATCGGACCATGCAACTCCCCCAATGGCTGGCCCGGTTCAACCGATATTTCACCAACCCGATCCAGCGGCTGTGGGCCGGCTGGGCACCGACGTTCGGGATCCTCGAGCACGTCGGGCGGCGCTCCGGCAAGTCCTACCGAACCCCGCTGAGCGTGTTCAGCACCGACGACGGGGTGGCGATCCTGCTGACCTACGGCCCCAACCGGGACTGGTTGAAGAACATCACCGCCGCCGGCGGGGGCCGGATGCGCCGCTATGGCAAAACCTTCGCGGTGACCAACCCGCGGCGGGTCAGCAAGGCCGAGGCGGCACCGCACGTGCGCGGCGGCTGGCGGCCGATCTTCGCGCGGTTGCCGTTCGAGCAGGCGGTGCTGCTCACCAAGGTGAGCTGAGGATGCAGTTCTCGCAGCGCCGTGCCCGGTTCAACCGGGTGGTGACCAATCCGCTGTTTCGGCCGATCTCCGGGTGGGTGCCGTTATGGTCGATCATCGAGCACAAAGGCCGGCGCTCCGGCAAGACGTATCGCACCCCGGTGTCGATGTTCCACACGCCCGACGGTGTCGCGGTGCTGCTGGTGTACGGGCCCGACCGGGACTGGCTGAAGAATCTGCAGGCCGCCGGCGGTGGCCGGGTCAAGCTGAGCGGCAAGACGTTTGACGTCACCGACCCCCGGGTGGTGCCGACCTCGGAGGCGGTCGGCTTGCTGAAGCCGCCGTGGCGGCAGCTGCTGGGGCACGCCGGGGTGGAGTCCACCTTGCTGTTGACGCGCGCCGGGTGAGCAGCGCCGGGATCAGAGGTAGCGAACGTCGGCACCGACCGCTTCATACGTGCGCCGGGCTCGACGATCAAGGGAAAGTAAGGGCAGGCCGGCCTCAACCGCAGTAGCGGCGACGAGACCGTCATAGGTGACGCCGCCGGTGATCGCGGCGGCTGAAAGCGTCTCGAGCGCACGATCCGTCGCCGCCGCTGTGAGCACCGCCCGGTGCTTGAAGGTGCCGTCGAGAAGGGCCAGCGCCTGAGCGGGCAGGACCCGAAGGGTCGGGTGGCGCGTCAACACCGCATACGTTTCAAACAACGCATGCGCAGCGATTCCCGCTCGGTGTTCGCTGACCGCGGCGAAGGCGACGTCATGAAACTCGTGCAGTTCGGACAACGCGGGCAGCGCGACGCTGGTGTCGACCAGCGCGGTCGGCGTGTCAGCGGAATCGGCTGTCACGCAAGCTATCCCGCACGCTGAGCATATCGTCCAAGGTAGTGGGTTTGCCGCTAGCCGCCGAGATGATCAAGCGACCATCCTTCTCGACAAGCAGGGCATTGTCGCGCTCATCGGGAAGTAGGAACTCAAGGCGGTCACCACTGTCGACGACTTCCAGCTCGGTGCCAGGCGCTAGGCCGTGCCGGTCACGCATCGACTTAGGGATAACGACCCGACCGGCCTTGTCGATGGTGGTCTTCATGAGAAACCCCAAGCTCTTTACCGTCCCGCAATTCTCCCACAACGTTACCATTTTAGTGGGTTTCATCTGGGACTAACGGCAATCGTCATCGGGGGGCAGGGACGCCGAATAGCCCGCGCCGCGGTACGGTACTGGTCAGTACTACCCCGAGACTTCTATGGTGAACGCTGTGACCCAAACCGCCGATCACGCCGCCGATGCTTCGCCGTGGTCCCCGCGCGAGAGCGAACTGCTCGCGACCACGCTGCGACTGCTGCAGGAACACGGCTACGACCGCTTGACGGTCGACGCCGTCGCCGCCACCGCGCGGGCCAGCAAGGCCACCGTGTACCGGCGCTGGCCGTCGAAAGCCGAACTGGTGTTGGCCGCGTTCATCGAGGGCATCCGCCAGGTCGCGGTCCCGCCCGACACCGGCACCCTGCGCGGCGATCTGCTGCGCCTGGGCGAGGTGATCTCGGAGCAGACCCGCCAGCACGCCAGCACCATGCGCGCGGTGCTGGTCGAGGTGTCCCGCAACCCCGCCCTCAACGACGTCATGCAGCACGAGTTCATCGACCAGCGCAAGGCCCTGTTCCACCACATCCTGCAGCAGGCCGTCGACCGGGGTGAGATCGACGCCGTCGTCATCGACGACGAACTCTGGGATCTGCTGCCCGGCTACCTGATCTTCCGGTCCATCGTCCAGGACCGGCCACCCACCCCGCACACCGTGCAGGCGCTCGTCGACGACGTTGTCCTCCCCAGTTTGACCCGCCCCACCCGGTAAATCGCCGGCCCGCCCGCGATGTGCACGACGCCGTCTCTTGTGGAGTCCGGTCCGGTACCGTACCGTTAGAAATCTCGGCACTCCGCAACGATGACCCCGACCCCCCGGTCGCGTCACCGGTTATCGAAAGGTTCACGGGTGAAGGGGATTTCAGCCTTCGGGCTGGTGAGACGCGGGTGGATGGTGCTGGTGACCGTCGCGGTGGTGGCGCTCGCCGGATTCGGTGTGTACCGGCTGCACGGCATCTTCGGCTCGCACAACGACACGTCCACCCCGACCGGGGTCCTCAACGACAGCGTGCCGTTCAACCCCAAGCACGTGGTCTATGAGGTCTTCGGCGACCCCGGGGCGGTGGCCACGATCAACTACCAAGACATCCACGCCGCACCGCAGCGCGTCGACCACGCGCCGCTGCCGTGGCGCTACGAGATCACCACTACCGACCCCGCGGTCATCGCCAACCTGACGGCGCAAGGCAACGGCGGCACGCTCGGCTGCCGCATCGTCATCAACGGTGAGGTCAAGGACGAGAGGACCGTCAACGAAGTGCACGCCTACACCTTCTGCCTGGACAAGTCCGGATGAGCAACCAGCGGCGTCGCCTGCCGCACAGCATCCGGATGCTGGCGGTGCCGATCATCCTGCTGTGGCTGGGTTTGGCGGCGGTCACGAACATTGCGGTGCCCAAACTGGAGGCCGTCGCCAAAGCGCATCAGGTGGGCATGAGCTCGCCCAGCGCACCGTCGCTGCAGGCGATGAAACACATCGGGAAGGTGTTCCAACAGTTCGATTCCGACAGCGCGGCGATGATCGTGCTGGAAGGCGAGCAGCCCCTCGGCGCCGACGCCCACCGGTTCTACGACACCCTGATCGACAAGCTGCGCCGCGACACCAAGCACGTCGAACACATCCAGGACTTCTGGGGCGACCCGTTGACGGCGTCGGCGTCCCAAAGCAACGACGGCAAGGCCGCCCTGGTTCAGGTGTATCTGGCCGGTAATCAAGGCGACGCCCTGGCCGGTGAATCGGTCAACGCGGTGCGCGACGCCGTCGCCGACACGCCGCCGCCGCCGGGCGTCAAAGCCTATGTCACCGGGGCGGCGCCGCTGATCACCGATCAGTTCGAAGTCGGCAACGAGGGCCTGTTGAAGGTCACCCTGATCACGTTCGTGGTGATCGTGGTGATGTTGCTGTGGGTGTATCGCTCCCTGGTCACCACGATCCTGGTGCTGCTCACGGTCCTGGTCGAGTTGGCCGCCGCGCGCGGGGTCGTCGCGGTGCTGGGGAACGCCGGGTTGATCGGGCTGTCGACGTTCTCGGTGAACATCCTGACGCTGCTGGCCATCGCCGCCGGCACCGACTACGCGATCTTTGTGCTGGGCCGCTACCACGAGGCGCGCGGGGCCGGCGAGGACCGAGAAACCGCGTTCGACACCATGTTTCACGGGACCGCGCACGTGGTCTTGGGTTCGGGGCTGACCATCACCGGCGCGGTGTACTGCCTGACGTTCGCGCGGCAACCCTATTTCCAATCCATGGGGGTTCCGGCCGCCGTGGGCATGTTGGTGTCGGTTCTGTCCGCGCTCACGCTGGCCCCCGCCGTGCTGGCCGTGGGCAGCCGGCTCCGCATCTTCGAACCCAAGGTCGCGATGCGGACCCGGGAATGGCGGCGCATCGGCACCGCCATCGTCCGCTGGCCGGGCCCCATCCTGGTGGTGACGATCGCGGTCGCCCTGATCGGCCTGGTCTCGCTGCCCGGGTACAAGACCAGTTACGACTCCAAGCCGTACCTGCCGGACGACACCCCGGCCAAGGTCGGCTACGCCGCCGCCGAGCGGCATTTCTCGCAGGCCCGGCTCAATCCCGAGCTGGTCATGGTGGAGGCCGATCACGACCTGCGCGATCCGGCCAACATGCTGGTGCTGGAACGGGTGGCCAAAAACATCTTCCACACCCCCGGTATCGCCAAGGTGCAGACCATTACCCGGCCGTTGGGGACACCGCTGGACCACAGCTCGATCCCGTTTCAGCTCAGCCAGCAAAGCGTCGGCCAAGTGATGAACCTGGAATACCAGAAAGCCCGCGCCGCCGACTTGCTTAAACAGGCCGGCGTGCTGAAGGACACGATCGACATCCTGCGGCAGCAGTACAGCCTGCAGCAGCAAAGCGCCGCCGCCACCCACGAACAAACCCAGAGCTTTCACGACACCATCACGGTGATCAACGACCTGCGGGACAAGCTCGCGAACTTCGACGATTTCTTCCGGCCGGTGCGCAACTATTTCTATTGGGAGCCGCACTGTTACGACATCCCCGCTTGTTTCGCGTTCCGGTCCGTGTTCGACGCCCTCGACGGCATCAGCCAGCTCAGCGAACAGTTCACCAGCATCACCGCCAGCCTGGACAAATTGGATGCGCTGCAGCCGCAACTGGTTTCGCTGCTGCCGCCCCAGATCGACAACCAGCTGGAGAATCTGGAGCTGACGCTGGCCAACTACGCCACCAATTCCGGGATCAACAACCAGTCGGCGTTCGCGAACGACAACCCGGCGGCGATGGGGCAAGCCTTCGACAAAGCCAAGAACGACGATTCCTTCTACCTGCCGCCCGAGGTGTTCGCCAACCCCGACTTCAAGCGGGGCCTGAAACTCTTTATGTCCCCGGACGGCAAGGCTGTGGAGATGATCATCACCCACGAGGGTGATCCCGCGACCCCGCAAGGCATTTCGCATATCGACGCGATCCGCAACGCCGCCAAGGAGGCGGTGAAGGGCACGCTGCTGGAGGGCTCGCACATCTATATCGCCGGAACCGCGGCGACCTACAAAGACATCCAGGACATGGTCAAATACGACCTGATGATCGTCGGGCTGGCCGCGCTGAGCCTGATCTTGCTGATCATGATGATCATCACCCGAAGCCTGGTCGCCGCCATCGTCATTGTCGGCACCGTGGCGCTGTCGTTGGGCGCATCCTTCGGGCTCTCGGTGCTGGTCTGGCAGGACATTTTCGGCATCCAGTTGTACTGGGTGGTGCTGGCGCTGGCCGTGATCCTGCTGCTGGCGGTGGGCTCGGACTACAACCTGCTGCTGATCTCGAGGTTCAAGGAGGAAATCGGCGCCGGCTTGAAAACCGGGATCATCCGCGCGATGGCCGGCTCCGGTTCGGTGGTGACCTCGGCCGGGCTGGTGTTCGCCGCCACCATGACCACGTTCGCGTTCAGCGCGCTGGTGATCCTGGGTCAGGTCGGGACCACCATCGGCATCGGGCTGCTGTTCGACACGTTGATCGTGCGCTCGTTCATGACGCCGTCCATCGCCACCCTGCTGGGGCGCTGGTTCTGGTGGCCGCAGCGGGTGCGCCCGCGCCCGGCCAGCCAGATGCTGCAGCCCTACGGGTCGCGTCCGGCGGTGCGGCAACTGCTGCTGTGGGGCGAGGAGGACTGACGCCGCCCGAGGTTTGACTCTGCGTGTACCAGGCAGAAGTTCGAGAAGACCGCGTGGTCAGCGCAGAGTCACTGCGCCGCGCCGTCGAGGCCGGCGCGTTCGACGGACAATAGGCTTTCGGTGCGATGTTCTTCCCAATAGGCCGCGGCACCGCCGTTGAGCCCGAACAGTCGTTTGCTCCACAGCAGCCAGATCACCGCAACCACGTTGACCACCAGCGCCCCGAACCGCAGAATCGTCAGCTTTTCGGTGAGCTCGTAGATTTCCAGCGGAATGAACACGCCGGTCGCGATCACCGCGAAGTACTCCCCCCAGCGCCGCATCAGCCACAACCCGACGGCCTCGATGAGCTCGATCAGGGCGTACACGACCAGGCCGACCGCGATCCACAGCAACGTCGCCGAGGACAGCGTGAACGCGGCGGCGATGTGCGCGACGATCTTGGACTCGTCGGGGTTCCAGCCGATCTGGTCGGCCAACGGCCGCAGCAACGGCAGGTCCTGCTCGAATGCCTGCTGCAACTGGGCCCGCGACCCCCGGACCTTCACCACGCCGACGGCCAGCAACAAGAACACCACGCACCGCAGCGCGCGTTCGGCGGCCAGCAACCGCATCAAAGTGCGGTCCCGCAGCAGCCGCCCGCGTGGCACCTCCGGTGCGGTGTCGGCCGGACCGCTGCCGCGCGGCGGCCCGACCACAAACGTCTCGCAGCGCAGGCACCGCCAGGCCTCCCCGGCCGGCGTGTCGGCCTTCAGCCGCTCCCGCAGCGTCGGCTCGTCGGGGGCAAAGGTCGCGTGGCCACGCAGCCCACACGAGCGCAGGGCGAAATCCACCATAGGAGCACACTAATGCTCGCTCAGGCGTCGGCCAGCACATGCGTGATCGGGATCGGGTACGTGGCACGGGCGTGCTCGATCAGGCCGTGCCGCAGCCACACCGACCGCGCCACCGGCAGCGTGGAAATGACCACCCATCGGGCGCGAAGCCGGCCACCGCGTCGTGCAGGGCGTGGGCGGGCCGATGATCGCCGAGCGCCCG
>PPEA01000402.1 GCA_002967005.1 Mycobacterium talmoniae | reverse complement strand
TGCCGACGATGCGCGCGAACCCGGTGGCCGACGCGCGGGGGCGGCCCAGCACCGTGCACCAGCCCACCCGCAGCACCCGCGGCGCCTCGTCGGCGAGCACCTGCAGCCGGGCTGCCCGGTCGCCGGTGGCGGCGATGTGGTCGACGAGCTCCAATTCGCGGTGCGCCTCCAACAGCCCGGTGTGCGGGCGCACGCTGTCCACCCAGATCCCGGTGAGGGCCTCGGCGGCCGTGATCAGCGTGTCCGGCATCGCCCCGGCCGGCAGCTCGACCACCAGATCGTCGACCGCGTAGCCCGGCCCACGGTCGATCACGTCCAGCGACAGGATGTCCGCGCCGACCGAACCGAGCGCTACCGCCAGCGATCCCAGGGCGCCCGGGCGGTCTTCGAGCTGGACCCGCAACAGATATGAAGGCACACGCAACACTGTCGCATAGCGGGTCGCGGCCCGCCGAACGTGAAGTTGGCATCACGCTGGCCGCTCAACGCGCGGACCCGTCGCCGGGCTAGGCTTTTCCCTCGTGTCCCAGATCTCTCGAGACGAGGTGGCCCATCTGGCCCGGCTGGCCCGGTTGGCGTTGACCGACGCCGAACTGGACAGTTACGCCGGCCAGCTCGACGCCATCTTGACCCACGTCAGCGCGATCCAGGCCGTCGACGTCACCGGGGTCGAACCCACCGACAATCCGCTCAAAGACGTCAACGTCACCCGCGCCGACGCGGTGGTGCCCGGCCTGACCCAGGAGCAGGCGCTGGCCGCGGCGCCCAAAGCCGCCGACGGCCGGTTCGCCGTCCCGCAGATCCTGGGAGACGAACAGTGAGCGACGTGATCCGGTCCGTCGCCGCCACGCTGGCCGCGGTGCGCACGGTGCTGCAGCAAAGCGGTCGCGGCCGGGCGCTGGTGGTGTTCCAGCCGCACCTGTATTCCCGCACCCAGGCCTTCGCGGGGGAATTCGCCGCCGCGCTCGACGCCGCCGACGAGGTGTTCGTGCTCGACGTGTACGGCGCCCGGGAGCAGCCGCTGCCCGGGGTCAGCGGCGCCAGCATCGCCGAACACGTGCGGGTGCCGGTGCACTACGTCCCGGACATGTCGGCGGCACCCGCGGCGGTGGCGGCCGCGGCCGGCCCGGGTGATGTCATCGTCACGATGGGCGCCGGGGGATGTCACCCTGCTCGGCCCGGAGATCGTCCACCGCCCTGCAGCTGCGGGCCAACCGGCGCCCGGAGGTGTGGCGGTGACCGGCGACGAGGTCGACGACGCGGTGGTCGAGGCCGAGG
>PPEA01000401.1 GCA_002967005.1 Mycobacterium talmoniae | reverse complement strand
CGTCGGGGTGGTGCGCCAGCTGCACAGCGGCGAGGGCTATCAGGCCGGGGTGCTGGCGTCGTTCAACGACGCCGTGGCCCAGCTGACCGCGCTGGGCGCCGAGGTGAGCGAGGTGGACTGCCCGCACATCGAGTACGCGCTGGCCGCCTACTACCTGATCCTGCCGTCGGAGGTGTCGAGTAACCTGGCCCGCTTCGACGCGATGCGCTTCGGGCTGCGCGTCGGCGACGACGGTGACCACAGCGCCGAAGAGGTGATGGCGGCGACCCGGGCCGCCGGGTTCGGCCCAGAAGTCAAGCGGCGCATCATGATCGGCACCTACGCGTTGTCGGCCGGCTACTACGACGCTTACTACAACCAGGCGCAGAAGGTGCGCACCCTGATCGCCCGTGACCTGGACCAGGCGTATCAGTCCGTCGACGTGCTGGTGTCGCCGGCCACCCCGACCACCGCGTTCCGGCTGGGGGAGAAGGTCGACGACCCGCTGGCGATGTACCTGTTCGACCTGTGCACGCTGCCGCTGAACCTGGCCGGGCACTGCGGCATGTCGGTGCCGTCGGGCTGTCACCGGACGACGGGCTGCCGGTGGGGCTGCAGATCATGGCGCCGGCGCTGGCCGATGACCGGCTCTACCGGGTGGGCGCGGCCTACGAGACCGCCCGCGGCGCGCTGCCGACGGCGCCCACTGTCTAGCGCGTCCTCTGGCGCGAGCAGACGCAGATTCGCATTACCCGCGCTGCTTTGGTGCGATTCTGCGTCTGCTCGCGGGGGAAGTCGACACCCGGCAAGATAGGGCTATGCGGATCGGAGTGCTTACCGGCGGCGGCGACTGTCCTGGGCTGAACGCGGTCATTCGCGCGGTGGTGCGCACCTGCGACGCGCGGTACGGCTCGACGGTGGTCGGGTTCCAGGACGGCTGGCGTGGCCTGCTGGAAAACCGGCGCGTCCAGCTGTACAACGACGACCGCAACGACCGGCTGCTGGCCAAGGGCGGCACCATGCTGGGCACCGCCCGGGTGCATCCGGACAAACTGCGTGCCGGCCTGGAGCAGGTCAAGCAGACGCTGGACGACAACGGCATCGACGTGCTGATCCCGATCGGCGGCGAGGGCACGCTGACCGCGGCGCACTGGCTGTCCGAGGAGAACGTGCCGGTGGTCGGGGTGCCCAAACCATCGACAACGACATCGACTGCACCGACGTCACATTCGGCCACGACACCGCGCTGCAGGTCGCGACCGACGCCATCGACCGGCTGCATTCCACCGCCGAATCCCATCAGCGGGTGATGCTGGTCGAGGTGATGGGCCGGCACG
Organism: Mycobacterium talmoniae; assembly: GCA_002967005.1. GTDB lineage: Bacteria > Actinomycetota > Actinomycetes > Mycobacteriales > Mycobacteriaceae > Mycobacterium > Mycobacterium talmoniae. Next base: position 7,042 of record PPEA01000401.1, on the reverse strand, counting down.
CCGGCTGGATCGCGCTGAACGCCGGGCTGGCAACCGGCGCGCACGCGACGCTGATCCCCGAGCAGCCGTTCGACGTCGAGGATGTGTGCCGGCTGGTCAAAAAGCGGTTCCAGCACGGCTCCTCGCATTTCATCTGCGTGGTCGCCGAGGGTGCCAAACCGGCGCCGGGCTCGATGGAGCTGCGGCAGGGTGGCCTCGACGAATTCGGGCACGAGCGGTTCACCGGGGTGGCCGCCCAGCTCGCGGTGGAAATCGAGAAGCGGGTCAAAAAGGATGTGCGGGTCACGGTGCTGGGTCACGTGCAACGCGGCGGCACCCCGACCGCCTACGACCGGGTGCTGGCCACCCGGTTCGGGGTCAACGCCGCCGACGCCGCCCACGCCGGTGAGTACGGGATGATGGTGTCGCTGCGCGGGCAGGAAATCGACCGGGTTCCGCTGGCCGACGCGGTTCGCCAGCTGAAGTTGGTGCCGCAGAGCCGCTACGACGACGCCGCCGCCTTCTTCGGGTAGACCCCGCGGCGGTTACTCGGGCGCCGGTTCGTGTTCACCTGTGCGTCACGAATGTTTCACGCAATCAAGAACATTGACGGGCTTTCGGACCTGGGGACCGGTGTTACGGTCGAAGCTATGAGGCACCGCGATCCCTATTGCGGGGTGCTTGAGCAGTATCCTGCCAATCCGCCCGGTTCGGATCGGGTCACGACCCCCATCGCCGTCGCGCCCAGCCAGCGGATGCCCGGTGGGGCACCGCGCCCCCGCACCCAGGCCGGTTGGCGTGAACGGGTTTCCCGGGTCCCGGGGATCAAGCTGGGGCCGAGCAAAGCGCGGCTCTACGAACTCCAGTTGCGGGATCGGATCCGGGCGTCGGTGGACACCGTGTTCCCCGTTGCGGTTTTCAACCTGAAAGGCGATGTCGGCACCACCACGGTGGTGGAGGCACTCGGGTCCACCTTCGCCGACGTGCGCGGGGACCGGGTCATCGCGGTGGACCTCGATGCCGGCGACCTGGCCGACCGACACGGCGGCCGGAGCCCGCTGGACCTATTCGACCTGGTCACCGACCGGGCCGCCACCCGGTATCTGGACGTGCGGGCGCACACCCACATGAACGCGTCGGGTCTGGAAGTGCTCGGTGCCGGCAACGGCGGCCAGCGGGCGCGACGCGTCGAACGCGACGATTTTGCCAAAGCGTTCGAGAAGCTCCGCCACCACTACTCGGTGGTATTGACCGACTGCGGTAAGACCTTCAAATCCGGTCTGGTGACAGCCGCGTTGCGGCGGTCCCGAGCCATCGTCGTGGTCAGCAGCGCCGCTATCGACGCGATCACAAGAACTCGAACCACACTAGACTGGTTGCGCAACAACGGATATCAGTATCTGCTCGAGTCAATGGTGCTGGCGGTCAACCAAACCGAGGCAGGGGCGCCCGACGCCGCGGTAGGCACCGAGCTCGAGAAGATATCTCGGCAGTTCCCGGCCGCACGGTTCGTCGCGCTCCCGTTCGATCGGCATCTCGCGGAGGACCGGGGGCTGATGCTGGAGCGGTTGAGCAAGGACAGCAGGCGCGGCTACCTGGAGTTGGCGGCCGCGCTGGCCGAGCTGTATCCCGCGGTCTGATCACAGGCCGCCCAGGTCGTCGGGCACGTCGACCGCGTACTGCCGGAGCACCTCCAGGCTCACCACCTCGAGGGTGCGTTCGTGGGTGGCCGCCAGCACCACCGGCGCCGCGTAGCCGTCCAGGTGGGCACGCAACCAGTTGGCCGCGGTGACGCACCAGCGGTCGCCGGGCGTGAGCCCCGGAAATTGGTACGCCGGTACCGGCGTGGATAGATCGTTGCCGATTGAGCGCTGGTGCTGCAGGAACTCGCCGGTCACCACCGCGCAGATGGTATGCAGGCCGAGATCCTCCGGGCCCGTCGAGCAACAGCCGTCGCGGTAGAAGCCGGTGACCGGATCGGTGCCGCACGGTTCCAGCGGGCCACCGAGCACATTGCGATCGGGCATTGGGTCGATGCCCCCCTCGTCGGTTTGCGTTGCAGCGAATAGTAGCGAGTTACCGTGTGGCATGGCCGACCGCACACGGGATCTGCTTTGGGCCGACGTCACCGACATCTACCGGGGTATCTGCGCGCATCCGTTTGTCACCGGGCTCACCGACGGGACGTTGGGCCACGACCGGTTTCGCTACTACGTGGTGCAGGACGGCCACTATCTGCGCGGCTATGCGCGGGCACTGGCGGTGTGCGCGGCCAAAGCGCCCGGCGACACCGAGGCGGCGATGTTCGCCGACCACGCCGGCGCCGCCATCGCCGCCGAGCAGCAGCTGCACGCCGAACTGCTCGCCGCGCTGGGCGTGGACGCCGGCGAGGCGGTGTCGCTGCCGATCACCCCGGCCACCCAGGCCTACGTCAGCTATCTGTTGGCCACCGCGTACGGGGGTTGCTACGCCGAGGCCGTCGCCGCGGTACTGCCCTGCTACTGGATCTACGCACGGGTGGGCGAACATTTGCAGGTCGCCGGCTCGGATGATCCGCTGTATCAGCGGTGGATCGACATGTACGCGGGGCAGGAGTACCAAGCCGTGGTGGACGCGGTGTTGGAGGTCACCGACCGGATCGGCGCCCGGGCGTCGCAGCGGGAACTGGCGTTGATGCGTCGGCACTTCCACACCACGGCGCGCTATGAGTGGATGTTCTGGGATGCGGCCTACCGGATGGAGGACTGGCCGGTGTAACCGGGGCGGGAAGCGCCCGATCACTCCGGCGCGGCGTCGTCGTCGGTGTCGCCGGTCAGCCGGGTCAGCAGGCTCGTGATCTGGGTGAGCCCGGCCGCGGTGGCATCCAGCCGTCCGCGCATTTCGACAAACCCGTCGTTCATCTGCGTGCGCAGGTCGGTGAACTCGCCGCGCAGGTCGGTGAAGTCGTCGCGCATGGCATTGAAGCTGGCCGTTGTGGCTCGGTGGAAATCCCGCATCTCGCCGCGCAGGTCGCCCATTTCACCCCGCAGGTCGCCCATTTCGCCCCGCAGATCCTCCCGAAGATCGCGGATCTCCCCCCGCATCTCTTCGACGTCGCGATCGGCGCCGCCGGCCAGTACCCGCGCGGCCGCCGCGTCCTGCTTGGTGTGCTGCAACTGCTGGGTCAGTTCATTGACCCGCGCCTCCAGCGCACTCACCCGGCTTTCCAGGTCGCCGGAATCCTCGGTCACGTGTGGCAGCGTACCGAGCTTTCGATCGCGACACGCGCCGCTGTGCACAGTCGGGCCGCTTAGGCCGCGTTTGCGTTGCCGGCGACCCAGGCGGTGCGGACGGTGCGGGTCTGCGGCGGCGGGTAGTCGGCGGTGACGCTGGCAGTGGGGCCCACCTGCACCGTCCACGCCGCTGAACTGCGGTCGATCACCGGCGGGGGATTAGCGCCGGTCTTGCCGAGGACGCTGACATCGGCCGGGCAGCCGTAGGCCGCGGCGTAGCCGTCGCTGCGGGCACCCCACGCCCCGCCGTAGCGGATGCGGCATTGGGTGCCGTCGTCGAGGACCAGCGCAAACGGCTGCGGCGTAGCCAGCGGCCGCACCGGCAGCAGCGCGCGGCGTAGGTCACCCGGTGCAGTTGCCGGTGCCCACGGGACGTCACGCACAGCAGCGCACCCGGGGGCGCCGGCCAGCAGCTGTGGGCGTAGGCCGCGTAGGGATAGCAGAAGTAGATGTTGTCGCTGACCGCCGACGGTGACGGTTTGGTGCAGTCGCTGACCTCACCGTCCGGCGGGCTCACCCGATAGCCGTTGATCGGCTGCCCGTGGCCATCGACGGCCGCGACGGTGACGACGTCGGTGGCCGGCGCGGCCTCGGCGCGCCCGGCCGCGGCCACCCCGATCAGCAGCGCAATCGACAGCGCCACCCCTGCCCGCATCACCCGCTGAGCGTAACCACGGCTCGGTGCCCCGACGGACGCTAATTGCCGCCGAATAGACTCGCGGCATGAGCACCGCCGCCGCCGACCTGCTGGACTACGACGACGTCCTCGCCCGCTTTGACCCCGTCCTGGGTTTGGAAGTGCACGTCGAACTGTCCACCGCCACCAAGATGTTCTGCGGCTGCGCCACCACCTTCGGTGCCGAACCCAACACCCAGGTGTGCCCGGTGTGCCTGGGGTTGCCCGGGTCGCTGCCGGTGCTCAACTCCGCCGCCGTCGAATCGGCGATCCGGATCGGCCTGGCGCTGAACTGCGAGATCGTCCCGTGGTGCCGGTTCGCCCGGAAGAACTACTTCTACCCGGACATGCCGAAGAACTATCAGATCTCGCAGTACGACGAACCCATCGCGATCAACGGCTACCTCGATGTGCCACTGGAGGACGGTTCGAGCTGGCGGGTGGACATCGAGCGCGCCCACATGGAAGAGGACACCGGCAAGCTGACCCATCTGGGCAGTGAGACCGGTCGCATCGAGGGCGCCACCGAGTCGCTGATCGACTACAACCGCTCCGGGGTGCCGCTGATCGAGATCGTCACCAAACCGATCGTCGGTGCCGGTGAGCGCGCCCCGCAGATCGCCCGCGCGTATGTGACCGCGCTGCGGGACCTGTTGCGCGCGTTGGGGGTGTCCGATGTGCGGATGGACCAGGGCTCGATGCGGTGCGACGCCAACGTGTCGCTGAAGCCGACGGGCGCCGCCGAGTTCGGCACCCGCACCGAGACCAAGAACGTCAACTCGCTCAAGAGCGTCGAGGTTGCGGTCACCTACGAGATGCGGCGCCAGGGCGCGGTGTTGACCTCCGGTGGCCGGGTGACCCAGGAGACCCGGCACTTTCACGAGTCCGGCTACACCAGCCCGGGCCGCACCAAGGAGACCGCGGAGGACTACCGCTATTTCCCCGAACCCGACCTGGAGCCGGTGGCGCCCAGCCGCGAGCTGGTAGAGCGGTTGCGCACCACCATTCCGGAGCTGCCGTGGTTGGCGCGCAAGAAGATTCAGCAGGAGTGGGACATCTCCGACGAGGTGATGCGCGACCTGGTCAACAACGGCGCGGTGGAGTTGGTCGCCGCCACCGTCGAGCACGGCGCCTCCAGCAAGGACGCCCGAGCCTGGTGGGGAAACTTCTTGGTGCAAAAGGCCAATGAGGCCGGTGTGCAACTCGATGAGCTGGCGATCACGCCCAAGCAGGTCGCCGAGGTGGTGGCGCTGGTCGATGCGGGCAAGCTGTCCAACAAGCTGGCCCGCCAGGTCGTTGAGGGGGTGCTGGCCGGCGAGGGCGGGCCCGAGCAGGTGATGACCGCGCGCGGCCTGGCGGTGGTGCGCGACGACTCGCTGATCCAGGCGGCCGTCGACGAGGCGCTGGCCGCCAATCCCGATGTGGCCGAGAAGATCCGCGGCGGCAAGGTGCAAGCCGCGGGCGCCATCGTCGGTGCGGTGATGAAGGCCACCAAGGGCCAGGCCGACGCCGCGCGGGTGCGGGAGCTGGTGCTGGCCGCGTGTAGCTGACGCGGGCCGACGGGCCGTTGCGGGCCGTCCGGGTGGGAAGCCTGGAACAACGATCGGCCCCCTCGGGGGGAAGGGGGCCGATCGCTGTTGGTACCTGCCTACCGGCAGGAGTCGGGGGGACTCAGAACAGGCTGGCCAGAATGTCCAGCGGCATACCGGTGCCCGACCAGCCGATGTCCATCGCGATGGCCTGGGCCAACTCCACCATCGACGCAATCGGTCCGACCGCGACGCCGGGCAGGTCGAACAGGTTGACCGTGCTGCCCAATAGATCGGCGTCCACACCCAGACCAACCGCGTCGAAAAGCGACCCCGCGGGGCTGAGCAGCCCACCGAAGTCCAAGCTGAGGTCCGAGATGTTGGTGTCCAACCCAAGCAGTGAAATGGACGGCAACGTGATTCCCAATTGCGTCAAGATCGGCAGCAGGTCTACCTCGCCGTAGCCGTTGAGGAACGCGTTGGTGAGGTTGGCCGGCATGTCAATCACGTCTTCGAACGCCGTCAGGGGGTTACCGCTGGTCAGCGCGTCAAAGATGCCGGTGATATCGCTGCCGAACTGCAGCATGGGACTGAGCGTCGTACCCAGTGCACCGATGAGGACACCGCTAGCCGGGGAACCGACAAAATCCAGCAGTTGAGCAACGATCGGCTCCAGGTTCTTATCGGTGATCAGGGACGGAAGCAGCCCCTGGACGAGCTGGAAAAGCCCCTCATGCGTGAGGACGCTGCCGATGAGCCCGGTACCTTTGACCACGTCGTCGAGCGATTGGTACAGGGTGTCGGTGGCGCCGCCCGCCGGTAAGAACGGCTCAAACGGGGTGGCGAGGGCTGACTCGAGGTTCTTGAAGATCTCGCCGGGAACGTTCGCGATGCTGGCGGGGTCCTTGAGAAACTCTTCGATGTAGCCGACCTGGTTGGCCAGGACCTGCTGCGCCACCGGGAACGGGGCCGCCGAGAAGTGATCCCAGATGCCGGTGGCGTTGGTAGACGTCGTCTGCAGGACGTTCTCCCACGTTCCGATGGGGTCGAAGTCGCCGGCGGCGGCGAGTTGGATGTCGGGGACCTGGATCTCGGGCAGGTGTGCCGCCACCGGGGTGACGGCGATGACGCTGGCGCCGGCGAGGGCGACACCGGCGGTGATCCAGGGGCGCGTTGCAAGTTGCATAGGTCTCCTTCAATGCCTGGCCGTGACGAGCACCACGACCAGACTGGGACGTTACCTGACAGTAGGTTAAGAAGAAACAAAAAGGTCCAAAAAATTGGACGGAATCGTCTCGGCGCCGGCCCCGGCTGGTGATGTTGCCGCAGGTCAGTGCAGCTCACGCCGGGGTCCGGTCCGTTGCCGCGGCGCCGGCCCTTGGGGGTGCACGGCCGCGTGGTCCCCTCCGGCTGTCCGCCCCGCGAGGTTTCGAGTGACGGCGAACATGGTGTGCGTACAGCGGTTTCGCATTCCAGGTGGGCGTGGATGCGGATCGGCCGCGCATCCACCTTAACTGAGAGCGGACTGAACGCGGTTAAGGGGTTTCTTCAGGATGGCGGAGTCGGGCCGTGCGCCGCGGCTCGGC
>PPEA01000400.1 GCA_002967005.1 Mycobacterium talmoniae | reverse complement strand
CGAGCCAGCAGGCCGGCGCCGGGCAGGTCGCCGCGCGCCGCCGTGCCGGCCAACGCGTCCAGCAGCGCAGCCACGGCGTCGACCCCGGCGCGCGCGTCGAAAGCAGCTGGCTCACGATGGTTCCCCCGAGTCCTGGTGGGCCGCGCTCCCCCAAGCGCGGCCCACTGCATCCGATCCTAAGGGCGCCGCATGGGGTCAGAACGCACCAATTTCGTCGGCGTGACGCGTCGCCACAATCGCGGTCCGGGCGTCGCCGAACGTGCACTGGTGGCGGGTTTTCGGCCCAAATCCCGCCCTCAGCGCACGCTCGGCGCAAAGGCCGCGGCGACGCCGCGATCAGGTCTTGTCGTCGTTGCTGCGTGGGAAGCCGCCGCCGCCCGCCGACAGCAACGGGAAGACACGTCGTCGAGTTTTTCGGCGTCGCCGAAGCTCTTGTTCACCGTCGCGCCCCACAGGTTGCCGTCCGGGGCCAGCGCGATCGCCCAGGCATGCTTGTGGACGTCGTTGTCGCGCAACACCTCGGGTTCGCTGGTGACCGCGCCGGTGCCCGGCGCCAGCCGCACCGCCACCGTCTGCTTGGTGTTGACCAGGTTGACCAACACGGTGCCGTCCAACGCCGCGCAGCCGCCCACCCCGGGCTTATCGGGCCACGTCCACACCGTCGAGGTCTGCGACTCCTTGGTGATGCGCTGCAGCCGATCCCCGGTGGGGGTGCGGTCGGTGATGTAGAGCGAACCGTCGACCGGATCGATGCACATGCCGCCGCCGGCGCCCATCCCGGCCAGGGCCGTGGTCGGCGGCGCCGGGTCGACGGTGGTGGGCTGCTCGAGCCGCAGCACCTTGCGGCGCGCGAGGCGGGGTCGGCCGCGGCGGCGGGATCGCCGGCGTCGCCGGTCAGCACCACCAGGGTGGTGCGGCTGGTGAAGATCAGCGCGCCGGAATTCCCGGTGGCCCCCTTGGGGATCCCGGTCAGGATGTCTTTGGGGACGTCGCCGTCGGCGATCCGGATGACCCGGTTGTCGGTGGGCGTGCTGATGTAGGCGTACATCAGCCGGTCCTGCGAATACGTCGGGGAGCGCACAATGTCCAACAACCCGCCGTCACCGGACGGGTCCACGCCGATGACCGTCTTGACCTTCGGCTCGGCGCTCAGCGAGATCTCCTTGATGGCGCCGGTGGTCCGCTCGGCGACCAGCGCCGACTTGCTGTCGCCGAGCATGATCAGCCCGCTGGTGCTCTCCAGGCAGCCCTGCATGACGTTCGGTGCCGGGCACTGCTTGGGGAACGGGGTGGCCGGCAGCGGCGGCGGCGGGGGAGGCGTCGAGGTGGCCGGGGGTTTGCGCTGCGGTTCGGTGGTAAACGGCTCCGACTGGGCGTCGTTGAAATGCGCGCAGCCGGTCAACACCAGCAACCCCGCGCACCCCACGACGGCCATCCGTCGAACCGCCCCGCGCATCCGCATGCCCGCCAGATTACGGACACCGCGGGTGGGCCCGCCAGGATGGCCGCCTTAACCACCGGTGGCGCCCCGCCGCGGCGACCCGGAACGCCGGCCCGGATTTGCCGGTGAAAGCGCCGCTCAAATCCCCAATCCAGCCCGTGATGCCCTTACCCTGACAAGGGTGACCAGCCAAGCGCACGATTCACCCTGGCAGCGACCGGACGGTTCGGCGCCGCCGAACCCGGGACGCCCCGGCTCGGCAAGCCTGGTCGATCCCGAGGATGACCTGCCCTCGGCCGACTACGGGGGCGATTTCGAGACCACCACGATCCCGCCCTACGACTCCCGCAATGGCGGCAGCACCGGATTCAGCCTGCTCGGCGACTCCGAGCCGCTGCCGTATGTCCAGCCGCAATCCAGTGGCCGGCACGCCGCGCTGGGACCGGCCGAGATCGACCCGGACGACGACGAGCGGTACGGTCCCGTCGACCGCCGCGGTACCCAAGACCTGGGCTTGTTGCTGCTGCGACTGGCGTTGGGGGCGCTGCTGGTGGTGCACGGCCTGCAGAAGCTGTTCGGCTGGTGGGGCGGGCAGGGGCTGACCGGGTTCAAGAACTCGCTGTCCGATACCGGCTACCAGTACGCCGACATCCTGAGCTATGTCGCCGTCGGCGGCCAGATCGTCGCCGGGGTGCTGCTGGTGCTGGGGTTGTTCACCCCGGTGGCCGCCGCCGGGGCGCTGGCCTACCTGCTCAACGGGGTGCTGGCCGCGGCCTCGGCCCACGGCGGGGTGCGGCATCTGGCGTTCTTCGGCCCGGACGGGCAGGAATACCAGATCACGCTGATCGCGATCGCCGCCGCCCTCGTGTTGACCGGCCCCGGCAAGTACGGGTTCGACGCCGGTCGCGGCTGGGCGCGTCGTCCCTTCATCGGGTCGTTTATCGCCCTGCTGCTCGGCATTGGCGGCGGTGTCGCGCTGTGGGTGCTGCTCAATGGCGCCAACCCGCTGAGCTAACGGCTCAGGCGTACGGGTTGGGGACCCGACCCCCGCTGGCTTCGGTCAGCTGCGGCAGCGTCGCGAAGGTGACCGCCGGCAACCGCAGTTCACCGCCGCTGGTGAGGTGGGCGCGGGCCCACGAGCCCTTGGTGAACCGCAACCCCTCGATGTCCTCCCAGCGCACCGACCGGCTGCCCAGCAGGGTGCGGACCGTCACGCCCCGGCCGTCGGCGACGGTGCGCAGCCGGACGATCAGCGCCGACAGCAGCACCGGAATCACCAGCAGCGGCGCCGTCGCCGGCCAGGTCAGCACCGGGATCAGCAGGCCCAGCGCCACGAAGCCGACCGCGAAGTGCGCCATCGGGGAAATCTTGATCACCGCGGGTGCGCTGGAAGCCACGCCGGCAATCATGCCTGACGGCCGTAGCGCCCGATGGTGCGGATTGATTCGCATCGTCCGAGGAGTCGCGGATCAAACCGCACGGTCGGCAGCGGGGCGCCCACGCCGCAAATTTGACGGTTGACCTGTGCTGACGCTACTGTCGGACGCTATGGACAACCGCGAAATGCTCGTAGTACTTGGTCGGCGCGTTGGCTGCTGACTAGACGTACCTAGCCGAGCACCAACGCGCAACCCTCGTGCAGCAGCTGAGCTGACGGGGGTTTTTTGTTGTCATCAGTGCCAGAGATGAAGAGGAAACCGTGAGCGCACCCACCACGCGACCAGCGGAGCGGTCGACGCCCCCGCAGCCGGCCAACGGCGCCCCGGCCACCACCGGATCCCACCGGGTCGCGCCGCAGCAAATGACCGGCGCCCAGTCGGTGATCCGGTCCTTGGAGGAACTCGATGTCGAAGTGATCTTCGGCATTCCCGGTGGCGCGGTGCTGCCGGTGTATGACCCGCTGTTCGACTCGCAGAAGTTGCGCCACGTGCTGGTGCGCCACGAGCAGGGCGCGGGGCACGCCGCCAGCGGCTACGCGCACGCCACCGGCAAGGTCGGGGTGTGCATGGCCACCTCCGGTCCCGGGGCCACCAACCTGGTCACCCCGCTGGCCGACGCGCAAATGGACTCCATCCCGGTCGTCGCCATCACCGGGCAGGTCGGCCGCCAGCTGATCGGCACCGACGCCTTCCAGGAAGCCGACATCTCCGGCATCACCATGCCGATCACCAAACACAACTTCCTGGTCAGTCGCGGCGACGACATTCCGCGGGTGATCGCCGAGGCGTTCCACATCGCGTCCTCCGGGCGGCCGGGAGCAGTTCTCGTCGATATCCCCAAGGACGTGTTGCAGGGCCAGTGTACCTTCGCCTGGCCGCCGAAGCTGGATCTGCCCGGCTACAAACCCAACACCAAACCGCACAACCGGCAGGTGCGCGAGGCCGCCAAACTGATCGCCGCGTCGCGGCGGCCGGTGCTCTACGTCGGCGGCGGCGTCATCCGCGGCGAGGCATGCGAGCAGCTGCATGAGCTGGCCGAGCTGACCGGCATCCCGGTGGTCACCACCCTGATGGCCCGCGGCGCCTTCCCGGACAGTCACCGCCAGCACCTGGGCATGCCCGGCATGCACGGCACGGTGGCGGCGGTGGCCGGGCTGCAGCGCTCCGATCTGCTGATCACCCTGGGTGCCCGGTTCGACGACCGGGTCACCGGCCAGCTGGACTCGTTCGCGCCGGACGCCAAGGTCATCCACGCCGACATCGACCCGGCCGAGATCGGCAAGAACCGGCACGCCGACGTGCCGATCGTCGGCGATGTCAAGGCCGTCATCACCGATCTGCTCGCCGCGCTGCGCCACGACCAGGTCAGCCTGGATCTGGCGGAGTGGTGGACCTACCTGCGCGGTGTGCAGGAGACCTACCCGCTGTCCTACGGGCCGCAAAGCGACGGCAGCCTGAGCCCGGAGTACGTGATCGAAGAGCTGGGCCGCATCGCCGGGCCCGATGCGGTGTATGTGGCCGGGGTGGGCCAGCACCAGATGTGGGCCGCGCAGTTCATCAAATACGAGAAGCCGCGCACCTGGCTGAACTCCGGCGGTTTGGGCACCATGGGCTTCGCCATCCCGGCGGCCATGGGCGCCAAGATGGGTCGCCCGGACGCCGAGGTGTGGGCGGTCGACGGCGACGGCTGCTTCCAGATGACCAACCAGGAGTTGGCCACCTGCGCGATCGAGGGCATCCCGATCAAGGTGGCGTTGATCAACAACGGCAACCTGGGCATGGTGCGCCAGTGGCAGACCCTGTTCTACCAAGAACGGTACAGCCAAACGGATTTGGCCACACATTCGCACCGCATCCCCGACTTCGTCAAGCTCGCCGAGGCGTTGGGGTGCGTCGGATTGCGGTGCGAGCGTGCCGAAGACGTCGAGGACGTGATCGCGCAGGCCCGGGCGATCACCGACCGGCCGGTGGTGATCGACTTCATCGTCGGCGCCGACGCGCAGGTGTGGCCGATGGTGGCCGCCGGCACCAGCAACGACGAGATCCAGGCCGCGCGCGGGATTCGCCCGCTGTTCGACGACGACGACAACGAGGGGCACGCCTGATGGGCACCACCACGCACACGCTGTCGGTGCTGGTCGAGGACAAACCCGGGGTGCTCGCTCGGGTGGCGTCGCTGTTCTCCCGGCGCGGCTTCAACATCGAGTCGTTGGCGGTGGGCGCCACCGAGCAGAAAGACATGTCCCGCATGACGATCGTGGTCTCGGTGGAGGACACTCCGCTCGAGCAGATCACCAAACAGCTGAACAAGCTGATCAACGTGATCAAGATCGTCGAGCAGGACGACGACAACTCGGTGGCCCGCGAGCTGGCGCTGATCAAGGTGCGCGCCGATGCGAGTACCCGCGGCCAGATCATCGAAGCCGCGAATCTGTTCCGGGCCAGGGTGATTGACGTCTCCCCGGAGTCGCTGATCATCGAGGCCACCGGTACCCCGGCCAAGTTCGAGGCGCTGCTGCGGGTGCTGGAGCCCTACGGCGTGCGCGAAATCGTCCAATCCGGTCTGGTGTCATTGGCCCGCGGTCCCCGCGGCATCGGCACCGCCAAATAACTAATAAGGAGAAAAGCCAAGTGGCAGTTCAGATGTTCTACGACGACGACGCCGACCTGTCGATCATCGCCGGCCGCAAGGTCGGGGTGATCGGCTACGGCAGCCAGGGGCACGCGCACTCGCTGAGCCTGCGCGACTCCGGGGTGCAGGTGAAGGTGGGTCTGAAGGAGGGCTCCAAGTCGCGGCCGAAGGTCGAAGAGCAAGGCCTGCAGGTCGACACCCCCGCCGAGGTCGCCAAGTGGGCCGACGTGATCATGCTGCTGGCGCCCGACACCGCGCAGGCCGAGATCTTCAAAAACGACATCGAACCGAACCTCAAGGCCGGTGACGCGTTGTTCTTCGGTCACGGGCTGAACATCCACTTCGGGCTGATCAAGCCGGCCGCCGACGTCACCGTCGCGATGGTGGCGCCCAAGGGGCCGGGGCATCTGGTGCGCCGCCAGTTCGTGGACGGCAAGGGTGTGCCGTGCCTGATCGCGGTCGATCAGGACCCGACCGGATCCGGTGAGGCGCTGGCGCTGTCCTACGCCAAGGCGATCGGCGGGGCCCGGGCCGGGGTCATCAAGACCACCTTCAAGGAGGAGACCGAAACCGACTTGTTCGGTGAGCAGGCCGTGTTGTGCGGCGGCACCGAGGAACTGGTCAAGGCCGGCTTCGAAGTGATGGTCGAGGCGGGCTACGCCCCGGAGATGGCCTACTTCGAGGTGCTGCACGAGCTCAAGCTGATCGTCGATTTGATGTATGAGGGCGGCATCGCGCGGATGAACTACTCGGTGTCCGACACCGCGGAGTTCGGCGGCTACCTGTCCGGTCCGCGGGTCATCGACGCCGACACCAAGGACCGGATGCGGGCCATCCTGCGCGACATCCAGGACGGCAGCTTCGTCAAGCGGCTGGTCGCCAACGTCGAAGGCGGCAACAAGGAGCTCGAGGCGCTGCGCAAGCAGAACGCCGAGCACCCCATCGAGGTCACCGGCAAGAAGCTGCGCGACCTGATGAGCTGGGTGGACCGCCCGATCACCGAAACCGCCTAGTCACCTGTTGCGCGAGCGTGCGTGTCCCCGGTCCGACACGCGGTGTCGGGACCGGGATCGCGCACGCTCGCCGGGCGGCGGCTCTGCAGGCCGTCCCTAGTGCGTCGACATTGAAGCCACGCAGGCGAAGTCCGAGAGGACGCCTGCGTGGCTTCACTGTCGCGGGGGCTAGTGGGGGAGCGGGCTTCAGCCACCAAGCTCCAAAGCCAATCCCACTTGCACCCGGCCACGGGCCGTGCACACTTGTGACATGGAGATCGGTGAGCTCATCGCGGTCGCACGGACCGTAGCACCCCGGCTGTCGTCGTCGACGCGGCCGGCGTGAGCGCGCGCACCGGCGGGCCTGAGCCGCAGCCGCGCCGCACGCTGCACGGCCTCTCGGACGTGCGGGCGTTCTTTCACACCAACACCGTCCCGCTGTATTTCATCTCGCCCACCCCGTTCAACCTGCTCGGCATCGACCGTTGGGTACGGAACTTCTTCTACCTGACCTACTTTGACTCCTTCGAGGGCGACCATCCGCGCGTGTTCGTGCCCCGGCGGCGCAACCGGATGGATTTCGACTCGATGGAGGACGTGTGCAATTACCTGCTGCGTGATCCCGAGACGCTTGAGTTCATCGCGCGGCGCGGGCCCGGCGGCAAGGCGTGCTTTGTGATGCTCGACGAGGCAACCCAGGCCTTCGCGCACGAGGTAGGTCTGGAGGTCATGCAGCCGTCGTGGGAGCTGCGCCATCGCCTGGGCTCCAAGATCGTCATGACGCGTTTGGCCGAGAAGGCCGGGGTGCGGAGCGTGCCGCACGTGATCGGGCGGTCCGGCTGCTACGACGACCTGCTGGCGCTCGCGCAGGGCGCGGGCCTGGGCGAGAACCTGGTCGTCCAAGCCGCGTACGGCGACGCCGGCACCACGACGTTTTTTTGTGCGCGGTCAGCGCGACTGGGACCGGCACGCCGAGGACCTGGCCGGGCAGGAACTCAAGGTGATGCAGCGTATCCGCAACGTGGAGGTGTGCCTGGAGGGCGTGGTGACTCGGCACGGCACCATGGTCGGCCCCGCGATGACAAGCCTCGTCGGTTACCCGGAGCTGACCCCGAACAAGGGCGGCTGGTGCGGCAATGACGTGTGGCGCGGCGCGCTTTCGCCCGACCAGACCCACACCGCGCGGGCAATGGTGCGCAAGCTGGGCGGCCGCCTCGGCCGCGAGGGGTACCGCGGCTACTTCGAGGTGGACCTCTTGCACGACCTGGACTCCGACGAGCTGTACCTCGGCGAGGTGAACCCGCGGCTGAGCGGGGTTAGCCCGATGACGAACTTGACCACCGAGGCCTACGCCGACGTGCCGCTGTTCCTGTTTCACCTGCTCGAGTACCTGGACGTGGACTACGAACTCGACGTCGACGAGATCAACGCGCGCTGGGAGCGGGGCTACGGCGCCGACGATGCCTGGAGTCAGCTGATGATCTGGGAGACCTCGCCGCACGTCGAGCTGTTGACCGCCGCCCCCCGCACCGGGGTGTGGCGCCTCGACGACGACGGGCGCGTCTCGTTTGCCCGCCCCGGCAACGACTGGGCTTCACTGATGGACGAGTCGGAAGCCTTCTACATGCGGATCGCGGCGCCCGGCGATGTGCGCTGCAAGGGTGCCGAACTCGGTGTGCTGGTCACCCGCGGGCACCTGCAGACCAGGGACTATAAGCTCACCGAACGGTGCCGACGTTGGGTTGAGGGCATCAAGTCGCAGTTCCGCTCCACCCGGCTGACCCCGGGTGAGCCGACCGTGCCGCGGCTTGTCGCCCGGGCGTAAGCGGATTTACCCGCCGAGATCGACGTTATCGTGCGCCGCACCCGCGATATCGCGCGTTAACGTCGATCTCGCGGTCACGGCGCCAGGCTCGGCAGTTCGCGAATCCCGAACTCCCGCTTGAGCACCGTGCGCGCGGCGTAGTAGCCGGCCATGCCGTGCACCCCGGCGCCGGGCGGGGTGGCCGCCGAACACAGGTACACCTGGGGAATCGGTGTGGCCCAAGGGTTTACCCGCGGGGTCGGGCCGGTGATCGCCCGCCACGCGGAATTGCCGCCGGCGGCGATGTCGCCGCCGACGTGCTGCCGGAGGGCAAGGTCGACGTCATCGAACGGCTGCGGGGCCAGGGCCGGGTGGTCGCGATGGTCGGCGACGGCATCAACGACGGGCCCGCCCTGGCCTGCGCCGATCTCGGGGTGGCGATTGGCCGCGGCACCGATGTGGCGATCGGCGCGGCCGACATCATCCTGGTCCGCGACGGCCTGGACTCGGTGCCGCAGGCGTTGGGGCTGGCCCGCGCCACCCTGGACACCATCCGGATGAACATGATCTGGGCGTTCGGCTACAACGCCGCCGCGATCCCGATCGCCGCCTCCGGCCTGCTCAACCCGTTGGTCGCCAGCGCCGCCATGGCGTTTTCGTCGTTCCTGGTGGTGTCGAACAGCCTGCGGCTGCGCAAGTTCGGCGCCTGAGGCGTCACGCCGCCGAATCGTCGCGGTGCACGCTGCGCACCTGCGGGGGCCGGTCGTCGAGCGCGGCCGGCAGCCGCGGCGGCGGGTCATCCCGGCGGCTGGCATGCCA